>NZ_JAQMIL010000023.1:0-112960 GCF_029990105.1 Bradyrhizobium sp. Arg237L
CCTACCCCCGTGCTTTTTGTTGCACGGGACCCATGGGTGCAACCGGCACCCGGCTTTCCCTGCGCCCTCTACATTTTCAGAGGGTAACAGCGACGCAAACCTCGGGCGCAAAAGCGCCGCGAGAACGTGGACTCACATCCTCTCCGCTGTTTGACAACTGAATCAAAATTTGGGCACGCCGTAGGATGGGCAAAGCGAAGCGTGCCCACCATCGCGAGCGCGGTGCTGGATGGTGGGCACGGCGCGAAGCGCGCCTTTGCCCACCCAACGGCCTCTGCTGGAGAAAGCGCGACGCTCTATGTTTTCACTTCCAGCCTCCGCTGGAACGCCGAGAGCACCGCGCCGAGCGCCAGCATCGCTGCCGATATGTTCAGCGCGAACGACAGGCTGCCGGCCGCATCGGTGATCGCGCCGACCACAATCGGTCCGATGGTCTGACCGATCCCGAACGAGATCGTCAGCGCGGCGATCGCGGTTGGCCATGACGATGGCGGATAGTTGAAGCGCACGAAGGCGGTGGTCGATCCCACCACCGCGAAGAAGGCAACGCCGAACACCAGGGCGGAGACCGCGAGCAACAGCGGCGAGTGTCCGAAAATCGGCAGTCCGGCGCCGATCGCGTTGACGCCGAGGATGATCGTGGTGGCAAGCCCGCCGCGGTTGAGACCAAGCACGCCTCGCCACACCCACGGTGTCACGAAAGCGCTCAGCCCGATCAAGCTCCAGAATGCGCTTTGCGCCAGCGCGCCGCCGCCGGCGTCGCGCACATAGGCGATCATGAACGTCATGTAGGCGATATAGCCGGCGCCGAACAGGAAATAGCCGCCGAGATAGATCACAACCGGCGCAATCGCGAACTTCGCCGAGGCCTCCTGCCTGGTCATGGCATCGGACGGGAAGGATGCGAGCCACAGCGGAATGGTCATGATGGCCGCGAGCAGCGTCATCGCCCACCACACGATCCACCATGAGCCCGGGCCGCACCATTGCAGCACGAACGGCGCCACCAGCCCTGACAGCAGGATGCCGCTGCCGGGTCCGGCATAGAACAGGCTGAGCAGGAAATTGGCGCGCTCGGGCCGCGTCTGCGCGATCATCGCCGCAAGCGCGCCGCCGCCGACGAAGCCGGCCGCAGCGCCAAGGCCGGCGAGCAGCCGCGCAAAGCTCAGCACTACGAAGTTCCCGGTGATGGCGCAAAGCGCGAGCGACACCACGCAGGCCAGCGTTCCCCAGCGCACGGAGGCCACCAGCCCGAAGCGCCGGATCAGCCGCGCGGCGAGCAGCGCGCCGATCAGATAGCCGGCAGCGTTGATCGTGTTCATGAAGCCCGCCGCCGAATAGGACCACGCGAGCTGCTCGCGCATATCAGGCAGCACCAGCGAATAGGCGAAACGGCCGATGCCGAGCCCCGCAGTCGGCGCCAGCGACAGGATCAGAATCAGCCGCGCGGGGTGCGCGGAAGATGAGGGAAGGTCGGGGGCTTTCACTGAGAACTCCGGCGAGGCTCCATTGTGGCAGGCCCGGCCGTCCTTGCACAGGCCGCGCTCCGGGAATGGTGTCTTGCCAACCGCGCAACAGCGCTTTAGCACTCCGCGCGGATTTCCTTAGATCTCAAGGCGAAAACCCCATGGCGACCCACAGGCTCCTGCTCCTGCCCGGCGACGGCATCGGCCCCGAAGTGATGGCGGAGGTGAAGCGCCTGATCGGCTGGCTCAAGGCGGAAGGTATCGCTGTTTTCGAGACCGAAGAGGGGCTGGTCGGCGGCGCCGCCTATGACGCGCACAAGGTCTCGATCTCGGAAGCGGACATGGCCAAGGCGAAAGCCGCCGATGCCGTGATCTTCGGCGCGGTCGGCGGGCCGAAATGGGACAGCGTCCCCTATGACGTGCGGCCCGAGGCCGGCCTGTTGCGGCTGCGCAAGGATCTCGGCCTGTTCGCCAATCTGCGGCCCGCCGTGTGCTATCCGGCGCTCGCCGATGCCTCCAGCCTGAAGCGCGAGGCGGTCGAGGGGCTCGATATCATGATCGTGCGCGAGCTTACCGGCGGGGTCTATTTCGGCGAGCCGAAGACTATCACCGATCTCGGCAACGGCCAGAAGCGCGCCATCGACACCCAGGTCTATGACACCTACGAGATCGAACGCATCGCCCGCGTCGCCTTCGACCTTGCGAAGAAGCGCCGCAACAAGGTGACCTCGATGGAGAAGCGCAACGTCATGAAGTCTGGCGTGCTCTGGAACGAGGTCGTCACCCAGGTGCACAAGCGCGAATACCCCGAGGTGACGCTCGAGCATCAGCTCGCCGATTCCGGCGGCATGATGCTGGTGAAATGGCCGAAGCAGTTCGACGTCATCGTCACCGACAATCTGTTCGGCGACATGCTGTCCGACATCGCGGCGATGCTCACCGGCTCGCTCGGCATGCTGCCGTCGGCTTCGCTCGGCGAGACCGATGCGAAGAGCGGCAAGCGCAAGGCGCTGTATGAACCGGTCCACGGCTCGGCGCCGGATATCGCAGGCCAAGGCCTCGCCAACCCGATCGCGATGCTCGCCTCGTTCGGGATGGCGCTGCGCTATTCCTTCGACATGGGCACGCTCGCCGACAAGCTCGATGCCGCCATCGCCGCCGTGCTCGCAAGCGGATTGCGTACTGCAGACATCAAGTCCGAAGGCACGACATCAGCCTCGACCACGCAGATGGGCGAAGCAATCCTGAAAGAATTGCAGAAGCTGCACTGAGCGGGGGATGCGTAGGGTGGGCAAAGCGCAGCGTGCCCACCATCCAAGTTGGGTACAAGAAAGGTGGGCACGCTGCGCTGCGCTCCACCCGGGCTACAGGCTCTCAATACAGCGGGAACCTGGTCGGCTCGCCGCCCAGATCCGACGGCGGGTTGAGCGGCTGGCGGTCGATCGGCCGATTGAGGTTTTCCCGCGCGAAGTCCGGGTACCCGAACGGCGACGGAAAGGCGTAGTCCTGGAACTTGCGGTCGCCTGGCAGCACCTCGGTGCCGGCATCGAGCCACGAGCGCGTGGTCACGAAGACGCGCGTGCGTGGTCCCTGCTGGTAGGAACGGTTGGGCCCTTGGCCGCCGTAGGTGACCCGGCCGTCGCGGTCATACCGGAGCTGGTCCTGACGCCTGCTCTGGGCATCGGCAGGGCTGGCGAGGAGACCGACCACCGCCGCAGCGGTCGCAAAGAATACCGCGAACCTGGTCGCAGCAGGAAATCTGGCAGTCATTTCATCCTCGTCACTGTGCCCCGACCGGATGCCGGCAGGTCGCCCCATCTGATTTGGTCACATTGTAGCCCTGGCGCAACTGCCGCCACTAGGTCAAATGCGCCACACCCGCGCGCAATAATGCCGCGGCGAGCGCAAAAGTTTCATGAAAACCAGTGCCTTGCCGCGATGTCGCCATCATCGGAGGGGCGCCGCGGCCGGTGGCGTGCGGCGCCTGAGTGATTACATCATGTCACCTGAACAGGCGGCCAGACCGGCGAAGCGCTACGACTAACGTTGTCTTAACGGCGTTTCTCGCATAGAAGCGCTGCGCTTCCTTGAGCGGCCGGACGCGGCAGGCGAGCATTTTTCCTCGGAGAGTGAACGATGGGTTACAAAGTCGCGGTGGTGGGTGCGACCGGTAATGTCGGGCGGGAAATGCTCGGCATTCTGGACGAGCGCAAATTCCCGGCTGACGAGGTGGTGGCGCTGGCCTCGCGCCGCAGCGTCGGCGTCGACGTCTCCTATGGCGACCGGACCCTGAAGGTCAAAGCGCTCGAGCATTACGACTTCTCTGATGTCGACATCTGCCTGATGTCGGCGGGCGGCGCGGTGTCCAAGGAATGGTCGCCGAAGATCGGTGCCGCCGGTGTTGTCGTGATCGACAATTCGTCGGCCTGGCGCATGGATCCGGATGTGCCGCTGATCGTGCCGGAGGTGAATGCGGACGCGGCGGCGGGCTTCACTAAGAAGAACATCATCGCCAATCCGAACTGCTCGACCGCGCAGCTCGTGGTGGCGCTGAAGCCCCTGCACGACAAGGCGACGATCAAGCGCGTCGTGGTGTCGACCTATCAATCGGTCTCGGGCGCCGGCAAGGACGCGATGGACGAACTGTTCTCGCAGACCAAGGCCGTCTACACCAATGACGAGCTGGTCAACAAGAAATTCCCCAAGCGCATCGCCTTCAACGTCATCCCCCACATCGACCTCTTCATGGAGGACGGCTACACCAAGGAAGAGTGGAAGATGATGGCGGAGACCAAGAAGATCCTTGATCCCAAGATCAAACTCTCCGCGACCTGCGTGCGCGTGCCGGTCTTCGTCGGCCATTCGGAAGCGGTCAACATCGAGTTCGAGAACCCGATCTCGGCCGATGAGGCGCGCAACATTCTCCGCAACGCGCCAGGCTGTCTCGTCATCGACAAGCAGGAGCCCGGCGGCTACGTCACGCCCTATGAGGCTGCCGGCGAGGACGCCACCTATATCAGCCGCATCCGCGAGGACGCGACAGTGGAGAACGGACTCGTGCTGTGGTGCGTGTCGGACAATCTGCGCAAGGGCGCCGCGCTGAATGCGGTGCAGATCGCCGAATGCCTGATCAACCGCAAGCTGCTCACCGCCAAGAAGAAGGCGGCCTGAGAGTCGCGATTGGTGAATGACCGGGGAGCCGGAATCGATGACCGACGAGCCGGTTCCTTATCGACCTGATCCCAGGCTGAAACGCGTTGAGATCGGCTTCGAAAGCCTGATCTTCAACAGCCGCTGGCTGATGGCGCCGTTCTATTTCGGTCTCGTCGTCAGCCTCGCGGTGCTGCTCTACAAGTTCGTCGCACTGCTGTGGGAGTTCATCCTGCACGTGCCGTACGCCAAGGAATCCGACATCATCCTCGGCGTGCTCTCACTGATCGACGTGTCGCTGACCGGCAATCTGATCCTGATCGTGGTGTTCTCGGGCTATGAGAACTTCGTTTCCCGGATCGATCCCGCCGGCCATCCGGACTGGCCGGAATGGATGACCAAGGTCGATTTCGGCGGCCTGAAGCAGAAGCTGCTGTCCTCGATCGTGGCGATCTCGGCGATCCAGGTGCTGAAAGCCTTCCTGAACATCGATGCGGTCTTCGACGCGCAGAAGCTCGGATGGCTGGTTGGCATCCACCTGGTGTTCGTGATCTCGACCCTGATCCTGGCCTTATCGGACCGCTGGGGCGCCGGCCACGGGGCGGATTGATTGGCGAATAGTGAGTAGCGAATAGCGAGTGGAGTTAGCCTATTTGCTACGCGCAACTCGCGCACTCACGAATTCCTTCGTCGTCCGGTCGAGCATGAACAGCGAGCCTTCGGCGACGCCGAAATAGGCGCCGTGCAGGTTCGTCTCGCCCTTCTCCACCCGTTCGCGCACGAACGGGAACGTCATCAGGTTCTCGAGCGAGCGGAACACCGCGGCTTTCTCGATTCGGATGGTGAAATCCTGCATCGTCTCGTGCTCGCGCTGCTCGACCACCTCGCCGGGCTTGATGAACATCTGCATCCACTTGCCGATGAAATCACCGGGCGACAGCGGCTGGATCTTATCGATAAACGCGCGGATGCCGCCGCATTGGGCATGGCCAAGCACGACGATGTGCTTCACCTTGAGCACGCTGACGGCATATTCCAGCGCCGCCGAGACGCCGTGGGCGCCGCTGTCGGGCTGGTAGACCGGAACCAGGTTGGCGACGTTGCGCACCACGAACAATTCACCCGGCCCGGCGTCGAAGATCACTTCCGGCGAGACGCGGGAATCGCAGCAGCCGATCACCATCACCTCGGGTGACTGGCCGCGCACGGACAATTCGCGGTAGCGGGACTGTTCCGTGGGCAGCCGCTGCGTGGCGAAAGCCCGGTAGCCGTCGAGCAGATGTTGCGGGAAGAGCTCCATGCCCTTGCCTAACCACAAGCCGATGACCGGAACAAGGCTTTCGGACTGATGGCCGAAATGATAGGCGGGATGGAAACGACCGAAAGGAAACGACCATGACCCGTCCGCGCCGCAGCCTGTTGTTCATGCCCGGATCCAATGCGCGGGCGCTGGAGAAAGCGCGCAACCTGCCGGCCGACGGCATCATCCTCGACCTCGAGGATTCGGTGGCGCCGGACGCCAAGGGCCTGGCGCGGGACCAGATCGCGGCTGCCGTAGCGGCCAAGGGCTTCGGCAAGCGCGAGGTGCTGGTCCGGATCAACGGCCTCGACACGCCGTGGTGGGTCGACGACATCGGCATGGTCGGCAAGGCGCAGCCCGACGGCATCCTGGTTCCCAAGGTCTCCAGCGTCGACGACCTCAATGCGATTGCCGACCGCCTGAGCGACATCAGCGCCCCTGCCTCGATCCGGGTCTGGGCCATGATCGAGACCGCGCGCGCGGTGCTGCATGCCGAGGAACTCGCTGCGGCCTCAAAGGATTCAGAGACCCGGCTTGCCGGTTTCGTGTTCGGCCCGAACGACATTTCGCGGGAGACGCGGATCAAGATGCAGCCGGGTCGTGCGATCATGATCCCGATGATCACCCATTGCATCCTGGCGACGCGCGCGCACGGCTTGGAGATCCTCGACGGTCCCTATAGCGATTTCGCCAATGTCGACGGCTTTGCCGCCGAATGCGCACAAGCCCGCGATCTCGGTTTCGACGGCAAGACGCTGATCCATCCGGGCCAGATCGAAGCTTGCAACGCGATCTTTACCCCGCCGGCGGACGAAGTCGCGGAAGCCCGCAAGATCCTCGCCGCGTTCGACAAGCCGGAGAATGCCTCGCGCGGCGCGATCCAGATCGACGGCCGCATGGTGGAGCGGCTCCACGCCGAGATGGCGCGGCGCACGATCGCGATTGCAGATGCGATCGCGGCAGTGAGGAATTGACCTCAGGCGAATTTTTCGGCCGCCCACGCATAAAGACTGCCCGGGATCGGCGCCTCGCGGCCGCGGCCCTTCGGCGAGATGTGCAGGCCGATGACGTCGGGATTGCCGAGCAATTTCGAGTAGTCGCGCGGCTCGAAGAACAATTTCGGTTCGGCATGCACCGCATAGAACGACTGCTTCGGCAGGGCATATTGCAATTCCCCTGCGCGGCGGGCGAGCGCGGTGAGTGCCGGCGGGCCGTAGAGGGAGATCCGGATGTCGGAGAGACGGTTGGAAACGCCGCGCAGGCGCCGCAGCGCGAAGACAACGCGATGACGGAGCGCGAGCCACTCCGGCGTCAGCTCCTCCTGCTTCATCAATCCTTCGAAGGCGCGCACGATCGGATCGTCCGGCGGCAGATAAAGCACGGAGTTGCCGAGCTGGCGCGGCCGCTCCCACGCAAAATAGGGCTTGGCCGGATCGATCTCGATCGGCTTCAGGAGCAGCACATCGGCATCGAGCCAAACGCCCGCGCGTTCGGCCATCAGCCGTATGCGGAAAAAATCGCTGAACTGCAGGATGGTCCAGCCGCGCCAGCTCCCATCCGGTTCCGGCGGCCGCAGCTTCTCGGAGAACGCATGCGGCAGGATCGCTTCGGCCTCGGCATTGCCGATGCCGTCGGGCAGGCCGGGCAGCGGATCGAAACTGTAGACGGTGACCTTGTGGCCGGCGGTGACCTGCGAACGCAGGCAGGTCAGCCGCAGCCGGTCGAGCGGACCATGCCAGAAGGTGACGACGTCCGGACGCATGCGTCGTTCCTCTAGAGCTTGATCCGGAGCGGAAAGATCAGGCCCAGGCGCGCTCGCGGCTGGCCTTGGCCTCGTAGTCGTCGATCGACGACTTCTTCTCCATCGTCAGCCCGATATCGTCGAGGCCGTTGATCAGGCAGTGCTTGCGGAACGGGTCGATCTCGAACTTCACGGCGCCGCCGTCGGGACCGCGGATTTCCTGATTCGCCAGGTCGATCGTCAGCGTCGCATTGGCGCCGCGCTCAGCGTCGTCGAACAGCTTGTCGAGGTCTTCCTGGGCAACGCGGATCGGCAGGATGCCGTTCTTGAAGCAGTTGTTGTAGAAGATGTCGCCGAACGAGGTCGAGATCACGCAGCGGATACCGAAATCGAGCAGTGCCCAGGGCGCGTGCTCGCGGCTCGATCCGCAGCCGAAATTGTCGCCGGCGACCAAGACCTTGGCATTGCGATAGGCCGGCTTGTTGAGCACGAAATCGGGATTCTCGCTGCCATCGTCCTTGTAGCGCTGCTCCGAGAAGAGCCCCTTGCCAAGGCCGGTGCGCTTGATGGTCTTCAGGTACTGCTTGGGGATGATCATGTCGGTGTCGACATTGATGATCTTCAATGGCGCCGCGACGCCTTCCAGCTTGGTGAACTTATCCATCGATCGCACTTCCCGGTTCAAGGTGGGAGAGGGGGTTATCTATCCCGAAAAACCCCCTGGAAAAAGGCTAATTTGCGCATGGGGCCTTTGTCTGACGCGTTTTCTTCACGCGAACCGGGGGCCACCCTCGGATCAAGTCCGAGGACATGCTTCGCTCGAAAACGCTTTAGCCTGCAGCGGCCTCGATCGCCTCCATGTCGGCGTCGGAGAGGCCGAAATGGTGGCCGATCTCATGGACCAGGACGTGGCGGACGATGTGGCCCAGCGTCTCCTCGTGCTCGGCCCAATAGTCGAGGATCGGCCGGCGGTAGAGCCAGATCATGTTGGGCAAGTGCGGGACGTCGCCATGGCTCTGGTGCGGGAGACCTATGCCCTGGAACAGGCCGAGCAGGTCGAATTCGCTTTCGCAGCCCATCTCGTCCATGACTTCGTCGGTCGGGAAATCGTCGACGCGGATGATCACGCCTTCGCAAAGGCTGCGAAAGCGCTTGGGCAGGCGCTCGAAAACGTCATGCGCCATGGCCTCCATTTCGGCGAGCGATGGCGCTTTGGCTGTGGTCCACATGGCGCTTGTTTAGCGCGAGTTTCGCACAGGGCGCCAGCGCTGTTGACCTTGTCGCGGCAATCGGAGACCGTACGGCCCGCGAACTGGATTTTGGGTGGGCGTGATGCGGCGGATCGTGATGGGAATGCTACTGGCGGCTTTGGCGGGAGCCTCGCTGCCGGTTGCTAGCGCGCAGGCGCAAACGGCTCCATCGGCAACGCCGGGCGTGCAGGCGGTTGCGCCCACCATCTCTGAGTCCTCCGCACAGCGCCGGCGGCCGCTGCGGCGGATTCCGATCTACCGCCAGGATCACTGGGAACCGGATGTCATCCCGCGCTACAATCCCGGCCCGAACGCCGTGCGCGATTGCACCGCTACCTATGTGCAGGAATACCGGCCGAGCGGAACCGTGATCACGCCGCGCATGCACTGCTACTGGCGCCCCGGCTAGCTTCCCGCTTGAGCATGATCTCCGCGCAAACGCTTCGCGTTTGTCGCGAGGGAAAACCGGTCTCCACTTTTCCGGATCATGCTCTAGCAGCATCGCCAATCGCCGGTACTGCGCACGGCCAGAATTCCTGACTTTATCAAGGAACTGAAACGCGCAGTCCGGCGTTCACGTCCGCGGCGCGGATTCATTCCCTCCACATTCACGTCGTCCGCTTCTGCTTGCGACCTGCGTCGCGGCAGCCTCACTCGATTCGAATCGAAGGTTGCAGACGTGACATCCGAGGACGTTCGGGAGAACAAAAAAATGAAGATGACAAAACTTCTGGGGCTGGTTGCCGCCAGTTCCCTGCTTGCGCTTGCCGTGCCGGGCGAGCGCGCTCACGCGCTTTCGCTGAACAGCCCCGGCGCCGCTGCGGCGGTTCAGGATGCTCCGAAGCAGATGTCGGAGACGACCGAAGTGCGCTGGCACTCCCGTCGCCATCACCGCCCGCACCGTTGGCATCCTCGCCGCCACTGGCGCCGCTGACAGGCTCGCGGCATTCAACGCAGAGCGCACAGGCCCGTGAGTAACGGGCCTGTTTTTCATTTTCAGCCAAGAAAGTTTCCATTTCAGCCAAGAAACAGGCATGATTGTACCCGTTATCGCCCGCTCGATTGCTGGAGGAGTCATCTCATGAAGGGTTGGATCGGCGCCGCGCTGGTTGCAGGTGTCATGGTATTGGCATCGCCGGCGTCAGTGACGACGGCCGCGGCAGGGCCGCAGCGGACCGTCGCGCAAAAGGCTGATGCAGGAGCCACGGATTTCAGTGCGCGCCGCTACAGGCCCTACTACCGAAACGTTGATCGGTCCTACATCGACTTCTACTACCGGCCCTATCCTCCTTACTCTCGCGCTTACACGCAGCCTTACTACTTCCGACCATATCCATATGACAGGCCGGTCCCGTACGCATTCGGCTTCCGGCATGACCCGTGGTGGTGGTGAGGCGCTGAGCGCTTCCCAAACAGACGGTTGATTGCAATCCTCTTTCGCTCGTGTCGCATTCACGGCGCGTTCACGTCGCTGTCTCTAGCGTCATGATGGGAGCGACCGCACATGCACGCGATGACGACGCACGCCTTCTAGGCGGCGCGATTGCTATTGCGCGCTTCAAGGAGGTTTTCGGAATGAGGAGACGACAATTCGGGCGCGGCATGATCAGTCGCGTCGGCCTTGCGGCTGCCGCGGTGTTCGTCCTTACGACGGCAACGCAGCGCGCCGAGGCGCTCTCACTGGCCAGCCCGGGCGCCGTACCGGCGACGAAGGCGGCGACTGAAGGGCTGGCCACCGAAGTGCAGTTTCGGGGCCATGGCGGCGGTCGTGGCGGCGGTTTCCATGGCGGCGGATTCCGCGGTGGTGGTTTCCATGGTGGCGGCTTCCGTGGCGGTGGTTTCCGGGGTGGTGGTTTCAGAGGTGGGGGTGTCGCGTTCCATCGCGGCGGCGGCTTCCATCGCTACTCCGGCGGCGGCTATCGCTACGCCTACCACCGGCCCTACTTCCACCGGCGTCATTTTCACCGCCGGTTCTACTATGCAAGGCCGTACTATTATCCGCGCTACTATTACCCGCGCCGTTGTCGGATCATCTGGACCTATTACGGCCCGCGCCGGATCTGCCGCCCCTGGTGGTATCGTCACCACTATTGGCGTCCGTATTGGTGAGGCTTCGTAGCCCGGGTGAAGCGTCAGCGTAACCCGGGGCCGGTACGCAATGTTGATGCAAGTGTCCCGGGTTGCGCGTTCCGCTCCACCCGGGCTACGGGCTCGAAATGAGCCGTCTTAATCCCAGTCCCTGAACTTCCAGGACTTCAGCTTCCACGGCGTCAGGTTCTCGACCCGCCATTGCGCCCAGCGGTCCGGCGGCCAGTGGCTGAGGCGCGAGGTTTCTTTCGCCTGAGGCATTGGATCGATCACGCGCGGCATGGTTCGGCGCCGGTTCTGGCGCGTCGCCTCGCTGACCATATCGATATATTCGCGCTTGTCGGCCATGGCTCGGCTCCTTGCGAAAGGATGCATCCGCAAGGAGCAAGTCTGCGCCTCGCTGCTTAACGAGGCGTTTCCGCGATTTATCGAGCTTGAGGGAAAGGTGGTTAACGCCACTCCCTCACGTCGACAAAGTGCCCGGCGATTGCCGCAGCAGCCGCCATTGTTGGCGACACCAGATGGGTGCGGCCCTTGAAGCCCTGGCGTCCTTCGAAGTTGCGGTTCGAGGTGGAGGCGCAGCGCTCTTCCGGCTTCAGCTTGTCGGGGTTCATGGCCAGGCACATCGAGCAGCCCGGCTCGCGCCACTCAAAGCCGGCCTTGATGAAGATCTTGTCGAGACCCTCCGCCTCCGCCTGCTCCTTCACGATGCCGGAGCCTGGCACGATCATCGCATTGACGTGCGCATTCACCGTCTTGCCCTCGGCAATCTTGGCCGCGGCGCGCAAATCCTCGATGCGGCCGTTGGTGCAGGAGCCGATGAAGACGCGGTCGAGCTTGATGTCGGTGATCCTCGTGCCCGCTGTCAGGCCCATATATTTCAGCGCGCGATGCTTGGAGAGGCGCTTGGCCTCGTCCGCGATCTTGTCGGGATCCGGCACGAACCCGGTGACCGAGATGACATCCTCGGGCGAGGTGCCCCAGGTCACGATCGGCGGCAGCTTTGCTGCGTCCAGCCGGAGTTCGTGGTCGAAATGCGCGCCGTCGTCGGAACGCAGCGTCTCCCAGTAGCGCATCGCCGCATCCCAGGCCTCGGCCTTCGGCGCCTTGGGACGGCCGCGGAGGAAGTCGAACGCCTTCTCGTCGGGCGCGACCAGGCCAGCGCGCGCGCCGCCTTCGATCGACATGTTGCAGACGGTCATGCGGCCTTCCATCGACAGCGCGCGGATCGCCTCGCCGGCATATTCCAGCACGTAGCCGGTGCCGCCGGCGGTGCCGATCTCGCCGATGATGGCGAGGATGATGTCCTTGCCGGTCACGCCTTCGGGCAATTTGCCGTCGACGGTGACGCGCATGTTCTTGGCTTTCTTCTGGATCAGCGTCTGTGTCGCCAGCACATGCTCGACCTCGGAAGTGCCGATGCCGTGCGCGAGCGCGCCGAACGCGCCATGCGTCGAGGTATGGCTGTCACCGCAGACGATGGTCGTGCCGGGCAGCGTGAAACCCTGCTCGGGGCCGATGACGTGGACGATGCCCTGGCGCTTGTCGAACTCGTTGTAATATTCGATGCCGAATTCCTTGGCGTTCTCGGCGAGCGCCTTGATCTGCTCGATGCTCTCAGGATCGGGGTTGGGTTTGGTGCGATCGGTGGTCGGCACGTTGTGGTCGACGACGGCCAGCGTCTTTTGCGGCGCGTGCACCTTGCGGCCAGTGGCGCGCAGGCCTTCGAAAGCCTGCGGCGAGGTGACTTCGTGCACCAGATGGCGGTCGATATAGAGCAGGCAGGTGCCGTCTTCGGCTTCGTGCACCAGATGGTCGTTCCAGATCTTGTCATACAGGGTGGTCGGTTTGGACATGAGCATCAGCTCCAGCGATGTTGTGGTAGCGGATCGGCGCGGTTAGGTGCCGGGGCAAACGAAAGGCCGGCGCAGCATCAAGCTGCGCGCGTAAGCTCCGACGTCGCCGAGGTCGCAAAGCGCCCGAAGAACCGGCCAGGCAGCCGCGAGCGATCGTCGATCACGACGCGCTTGATGGGCTCGATGCTGGTCTGATCTGGAACCATTCTACAAATATATAGCAGGCCAATCCGGAAGCGCGAGTGCTTTCAATGCGCGTCACGGCTTCAAAGCCGCGTGCGCGTGAATTCACCCTGAGGAGTGCGCCATCGGCGCGCGTCTCGAAGGGCGAGGCCACCGGCGGGGCCTCCATCCTTCTCCCGGCGATGCATAGCATCGTCCGGAGACGCGCGTTCCGCGCTCCTCAGGATGAGGGATTGACACCGGTGTCACCGCACGAAGCAACAAAAAAGCGCGGGGACCGGCCCCGCGCTTTCAGTCACATCCGTGTTGGTCGGATGAGTTTACTCGTTGACCGCGGCGGCGCGATCCTGCTTGTCCTGCTTCTCAACGATGCGCGCCGACTTGCCGCGGAGATTGCGCAAGTAATAGAGCTTGGCGCGACGGACCTTGCCGCGGCGCACCACCTTGATCGAGTCGATCATCGGCGACATCACCGGGAAGACGCGCTCCACGCCCTCGCCATAGGAGATCTTGCGCACCGTGAAGCTCTCGTTGAGGCCGGAGCCCGAACGGCCGATGCAGACGCCTTCATAGGCCTGCACGCGGGTGCGATCGCCTTCGACCACCTTGACGTTGACGATCACGGTGTCGCCGGGCGCGAATTCCGGGATCTGCTTGGTCGCAGCGAGCTTGTCGTACTGCTCTTTTTCGAGCTGCTGGATGAGGTTCATTGAAATCTCCATCGGCGGCGCGCCCAGCACCGACGCGGGCTGCGCAAGAATTCGGTCTATCCTGATTGCGGATTTGGGCGCTCCTATAAGGCAAAGCGGAGGCTTTGTCACCCGTCTGTCGTGTTTTTTGTGCCGTGCCGCGCGATCCACAAATCCGGCCGCCTGGCCCGGGTCAGAGCCTCGGATTGGGCCCGTCGCCAAGCTGCAACCTTGGCATGATCGCCCGAAGTGAGGATTTCCGGAATCGGCCGGCCCTCGAATTCCTGCGGGCGGGTATATTGAGGGTATTCCAGTAGTCCCTCGGAGAAGGTCTCGTCCTCCCCGGAGGCCTGCTTGCCCATCACCCCCGGCAACAGCCGTACGCAGGCGTCGATCAGCACCATGGCGGCGATTTCCCCGCCCGACAGCACGTAGTCTCCGATCGAGACCTCCTGAAGACCGCGCGCCTCGATCACCCGCTCATCGACCCCCTCGAATCGGCCGCAGACGATGAGCGGACCCGGGCCGGACGCGAGTTCCGCGACGATGGGCTGGGTCAGTGGCCGACCCCGCGGGCTCATCAGCAGCCGTGGCCGGTCCGGCGCGATATCGGTCGCATCGATGGCGGCAGCCAGGATGTCGGCACGGAGCACCATGCCGGGTCCGCCGCCCGCGGGGGTATCGTCGACGCTGCGGTGCCTGTCGGTCGCGGAATCCCTGATGTCCCGCGGTTCCAGCGTCCACAGGCCGGAGGCGAGCGCCCGGCCCGCCAGGCTGACGCCAAGCGGTCCCGGAAACATCTCCGGGAACAGGGTCAGCACGGTGGCGCGCCATATGGTCTGAGCGGTCATCGGGTTCCGTTACGGCACCACGGCCGTGAGGTCGAGACCCTGCATCAGCGCGGCGGCTTCCACCGCGCGCTTGATGTCGGCAAGCGAAAACGCCGTGACGTTGATCTGGCGGAGATCGAGCAGGTTCTCGGCGGCCAGCGCCGCCAATTGGCCGGGCGCCGTCCGGTCGTACATGAATTGCCCGACCACCTCCCAGTCGTTCGCCAGCATTTCGCGGAACGAGAGCTCAAGCGGCGCCTCCGCGCTGCCCATCAGCACCAGCCGCCCGCCACGCCTCAGCGCGCGCAGGCAAGACAGCGTGGTCGAGGTGCTGCCGGCGTTGCCGAGCAGGTCGAGCGCGACCTCGGCCCCGCCGGCCGCGGCGCGGCGGATGATCGGAAGGTCCTCAGCTGCGTTGCCGCTGACGACGGCCGGAATGACGCGCGGACCGAAGGTCTCGCGCAGCAGTTCCAGTGCCGCCTGCTTGCGCCCGACGGCGACTACGCGTCCTGCGCCCATCGCGACGGCCAGCATCACCGCGCCCGAGCCGAAATAGCCCGACGCGCCATTAATGATGATGGTCTGTCCGCCACGCAGACCCGAACGCTGCAATCCGCCGAACGGCACGATCAGTTTTGCGAGCCCGATCAATTCGGTCGCGGGCCTGTCCTCGAGCCCCGAAAGCGGCGTCACGCAGGCTGCCGGCCAATGCGCGACCTCGGCAAACACGCCGTCGCGCCAGCGTGTCTGCAGGGCCAGCGCTTCCGGCGTGGTTGTCATGGCCGTAAGCCCGATCAGGATCTGCGGCGGCTCGCGGTCGGGCACATCGGCGCGCAGATGCGGGCTCAGGAAGACGCGGTCGCCAGGTTCGACATGATTGACATTGTCGCCGACCGCGACCAGACGCGCGATGGCGTTGGTCCCGGGCACGAATGGCATCGGCGGCAGGCTGTAGGGCACCGCGCCTGACAGCACCTTGCCTGTGTAGGAAAGCACCATGCCGGCTTCGATGCGTACCACGACGCCGTCGGGTGCGGGCGCTGGTGTCTCCACTTCATCGAGGCGAAGATCGTTATGCGCGTGCAGGCGCCAGGCTTTGTGGCTTGCCATCGTCGTTGCTCCGCTATCGCTATTCCCTACGTAGCCCGGATGGAGCGAAGCGCAATCCGGGGAAAGCCCGTGGGCGGCGAGCGGTCCCGGATTGCGCTTCGCTCCATCCGGGCTACGGATACTACTCCGTGTTCTCGCGGGGACGACCCTGAGAGGGTTCCTCGCCCTCAATCTCTTCAGGCAATTCGACGACGACCCGCCCGCCGGCGAGGTCGACGGTCGGCACCACCGCGTTGGTGAACGGCAGCATCATCGTTGCGCCTTGCGGCGGCGCGATCTCGATGATGTCGCCGGCGCCGAAATTATGGATCGCGAGGACCTTGCCGAGCGGTTGGTCGCCGGTCGTGACAGCGGCGAGGCCGATCAGATCGGCGTGGTAGTATTCGTCATCGTCGGTTTCGGGCAATCGTTCGCGCGGAACGTAGAGCTCGATGCCGTTCAAACGCTCGGCCTCTTCGCGCGTGGATACGCCCTTGAACGTCGCGACCAGATGGTCCTTGGCCTCGCGGACATGCGCGACCTCGAACTGGCGCGCGCCGTCCTTGGTGAACAGCGGGCCGTAATCCTTCACGGCCAGCGGGTCTTCGGTGAAGGTCCAAAGCTTAACGGCGCCGCGCACGCCATGCGCAGCGCCGATCCGAGCGACGCAAACCGGTGCGGGCACCGTCATGCGCCTGAAAGCTTACGCCTTCGCGGCGGCTTCGGCCTGGGCCTTGCGCTCCTTGCGCGGCACCGCCTTTTCCGGGTTGTTGCGCGGCGCGCGCTTCACGACGCCGGCCGCATCGAGGAAGCGGGTCACGCGGTCCGACGGCTGCGCGCCCTTGGCGAGCCAGGCCTTCACCTTGTCCATGTCGAGCTTCAGCCGCGCCTCGCTGTCCTTCGGCAGCAGCGGATTGAAATGGCCGAGCCGCTCGATGAAGCGGCCGTCGCGCGGAAAGCGCGAGTCGGCGACGACGACGTGATAGACCGGACGCTTCTTGGTGCCGGCGCGCGCAAGACGGATAACGACTGACATTTGGTTCTCCTGATAAGTGGTTTGATTTGGATGTTGATGAATTAGCCCGTTATTCCGGGGCGCGAAGCGAGCCCGGAATCCATCCGGCCACGGATGCAAGCGGTGAAATGGATTCCGGGCTCGCCGCTGCGCGGCGCCCCGGAATGACGAATGGAGAGAGGAGCGAGCTTCCTCATTTCTTCTTCCCCGGCGGGCCGCCGAGGCCCGGCAGTGTCGGCTTGCCGCTGAGGCCGGTGAGCCCCGGCAGATTGGGCAGGCCCTGGCGCAGGCCGACGGGAAGGTCTTTCGGCAGGTTTGGCAGGCCGCCACCGGGCGCGCCCTGCATCTTCTCGGCCAACGCCTTCATCTCTTCCGGCGAAGGCGGCTTCATGCCGCCGCCAAAGCCCATCGCCTGCGCGATGCCGGCGAGCGGGCCGCGCTTGCCCGAACCCATGGCCTTCATCATGTCGGACATGTTCCGATGCATCTTCAAGAGCTTGTTGACCTGCTCGACGTTCTGGCCGGCGCCGGCGGCGATGCGCTTCTTGCGGCTCGCTTTCAGGATGTCCGGGGTCTTGCGCTCCTGCCGCGTCATCGAATCGATGATCGCGACCTGGCGCTTCAGGATCTTGTCGTCGATCCCGGCGGCGGCGATCTGGTTCTTCATCTTGGCGACGCCGGGCATCATGCCCATCAGGCCGCTGATGCCGCCCATGTTCGCCATCTGCGTGAGCTGCTCGCGCATGTCGTTGAGATCGAACTGGCCCTTGCGCATCCGCTCGGCGGTGCGTGCGGCCTTTTCGGCGTCGATATTGGCCGCGGCACGCTCGACTAGCGACACTACGTCGCCCATGCCGAGGATGCGGCCGGCGATGCGGCTCGGATGGAAGTCCTCCAGCGCGTCGGTCTTCTCGCCGGTGCCGATCAGCTTGATCGGCTTGCCGGTGACCGCGCGCATCGACAGCGCGGCGCCGCCGCGGCCGTCACCATCGACGCGGGTCAGCACGATGCCGGTCAGCCCGACACGCTGGTCGAACGAGCGCGCGAGGTTGACCGCGTCCTGGCCGGTCAGGGAGTCCGCGACCAGCAGCACTTCATGCGGATTGGCGACGGCTTTGATCTCGGCCGCTTCCGTCATCATCTCTTCGTCGAGCGTGGTGCGGCCGGCGGTGTCGAGCAGCACGACGTCATAGCCGCCGAGCTTGCCCGCCTCGATCGCGCGCCGCGCGATCTGCGGCGGCTTCTGGCCGGCGACGATCGGCAGCGTCGGGATGTCGAGATCGCGGCCGAGCACGGCCAATTGCTCCATCGCCGCCGGACGATAGACGTCGAGCGAAGCCATCAGCACCTTGCGCTTGTCGCGCTGGACCATGCGGCGGGCGAGTTTCGCGGTGGTCGTGGTCTTACCGGAACCCTGCAGGCCGACCATCATGATCGGAACCGGCGGCACCGAGTTGAGGTCGATGGTCTGGCCGTCGGAGCCGAGGGTCGCGACCAGTTCGTCGTGGACGATCTTGACCACCATCTGGCCTGGGGTGACCGACTTGACGACGGTGGCGCCGACCGCCTGCTCGCGCACGCGCTCGATGAAACTCCTGACAACCTCGAGCGCGACGTCGGCCTCGAGCAGCGCGCGGCGCACTTCGCGCATCGCGGCGTCGACATCCTTTTCGGTGAGCGCACCGCGCCCCGTCAGCCGATCAAGGATGCCACCAAGCTTTTCCGACAGATTGTCGAACAATGCCGTTGTCCTTTGTTGCGCCCGCAGGCACCTCAGTCACTTGCCGTCATACCCCGCGAAAGCGGGGTATCCAGTACGCCGGGACATCGCATCAAACAGACGCCGCCGGTTACTGGATCACCCGCTTTCGCGGGTGATGACAACCTGGGTGTCCCGACGCAGAACGCCAAGATGATGTTCCAAAGCCGGTCTTCCAAACACTTTCGCGCCCGAGGGCGCACAGCGCTGTCGGGCGTTGGCCTCCGGTCTCGAGGGCCGGTCGGCGGGTCGAAAAGAACGATCTTTCCGAGAAAGTGGCGGCGTTAAACCCCCGCGGGCGCCGAAAGTCAAGGAAAAGTCGGGTGAGGTGATCCGAATTGAACCCATAACGACATGAAAATACTTATGTTTCGATTATGGGTTCCGATTTGCGCGCTCGGTGCCATATAAATTCCAACGCCCCACTACCCGTGATACAGCCCCGTGCCCATCACCCGCCGCCGCATCTTTGCACTGTTCGCCGGCGCCGCCGCCGTGATCGGCGTGCCGTCGGTTTGGATGACCCGCATGAAGACCTATGACGGCCCCGTCTCCGATCATTTCGATGGTTTGCGCTTCTTCGATCCGGACGGCGCGCCGCCGAAGTCGCTCGGCGAGGTGCTGCGCTGGCAATTTGGCGGCGAACGGAAGCGCGTGGACTGGCCCGACTGGGTGCCCAGTCCCCACGCCGATACGCCGCCGCCGCGGGTCGAGGGCGACAAGGTGCGGCTGTCCTTTGTCGGCCATGCGAGCTGGCTGATCCAGGTCGCTGGCCTCAACATATTGGTCGACCCGGTGTGGTCGATGCGCGCCTCGCCGTTCTCCTGGGCGGGACCGAAGCGGCACAACGATCCCGGCATCGCCTTCGAGGCGTTGCCCGAGATCGATGTCGTGCTGGTGTCGCACGGTCATTACGACCATCTCGACGTCGCGACGCTCTCGAAGCTCGCCGCCAAATTCTCGCCACGCGTGATTACGCCGCTCGGCAACGATGTCGCCATGCGCGAGGCGGATCGCGCGATCAAAGCCGAAGCGTTCGATTGGCAGGATCGTGTCGAACTCGGCAACGGCCTCGCCGTGACGCTGGTGCCGACGCGGCACTGGTCGGCGCGTGGGCTGCTCGACCGCAACAAGGCGCTATGGGCGAGTTTCGTGCTGGAGACGCCGGTCGGCAAACTCTACATCGTCTGCGATTCCGGCTATGGCGACGGCGGGCATTTTCGTCGTGTCGCCGAAGCGCACGGCCCGCTGCGGCTCGCGATCCTGCCGATCGGCGCCTATGAGCCGCGCTGGTTCATGCGCGACCAGCACATGAACCCGGCCGATGCGGTAAAGGCGCTGGCCGATTGCGGCGCCGCGCAGGCGCTGGCGCATCACCACGGCACGTTCCAGCTCACCGATGAAGGCATCGATGCACCGGCGATCGCGCTCGGTGAGGCGCTGGACCAGGCGGAAGTGCCCCGGAACAAATTCGCGGTGCTGAAGCCGGGGCAGGTGTTTGAGATCTGACGACGGCTACTGCTTCGGCTTGATCGCCCAGGACACGTTCACCGAGACCGCCAGCGTCTCCTCGCCCGGCGCAACGGGAGCTGCTGCCGCCATTGGCGCGGCCATCTTGCCGCGGAAGAGGGGCGTCGGCGGCCCGCCTTCCGAAATGCTGAGCGCATCGCCGAGCGTTACGCCGGCCGCCTTGGCGTAGATTTCCGCCTTGCGGCGCGCGTCGGCGATGGCCTTTTCGCGTGCGTCGTCGAGCAGTTTTGAGGCCTGCGAAACCAGGAATCCGATCCCGCCGATCTCATTGGCGCCGGCGCCGACCAGGACATCGATCAGGCCCGCGATCTTGGCGATGTCGCGCACCTTGATGATCACACGATTGGTGGCGCGATAGCCGGAAATCGTTGCCGGCCCCGGTCGGCTTTGAGCCGACGGATATTGCGGCTGCAGCGACAATCGCGAGGTCTGGTAGTCCTTCTCATCGATGCCGGCGCCTTTCAGCGCCAGCAGCACCTTGCCCATTGCGGCGTTGTTGATGTCGGACGCCTCGCGCGCGGTCTTGGCTTCCGAGGTCACGCCGGCGTCGATCTCGGCCTGGTCGGGCGCGGCCGAGATCGTGGCTTCGCCGTTGACGGAAATGGCAGGGGGCGGGACCGTCTGCGCCAGGGCAGGCGATGCCGCCAGCGCCAGCGCCGCGAGGGCAACGAGCTGTTTCATTCGCTTCACTTCACTTCAGGGGTACGTAGACGTTGATCACCAGCTTGTCTTCCGCCGTCTTCAGCGGATCGGTGGTGTATTCTTCTATAAAGGTGTCTTTTGCCTCCAGTTTCTTGTCGTCGAGGTGGTTGGTGATCGCCTCGTAGGTGTTGTCCATGTTGTCGTAGGAGCCGCGGTGGACGAACTTCAGGGCCTTGCCGTCGGGCGAGTTGCCCATGCTCATGTTCTTGCCGAGGTTCTTCACCTCCTGGTCGACAGGGATTTCCGCGACGAAGGTGAAGCCGGTGTCATCGGTCGAGGTATAGACGATCATCGAATTGCCCGTCGGCTTGATGTTCTGCTTGTCAAGCTCCGCCGTCAGCGCCTTCAGCGAGTCGATCAGGGCGTCGAAGGCCGAATCCCAGTTGGCGTTGCCCTTCATCATGACAACCTTCTTCGGCTCCAGCGTGAACTCCTCACCGAAGGGGTCGGCGGTCTGCACCGGCGCGGAGGCGGGCGGCGTCGGGCTCTGGGCGGCTGACGGAGTGTCGGCCGGTGATTTGGTCTCGGCCGGCGGCGGCGCGGGAGAGGGGGTTGGTGCCGGCGGCACCGGCGAGGCCGAAGGCGCCGGCGAAGGCGAGGCGGCTGGAGCCGGCGCTTGCGCCAGCGCCGCGCTGCCCCAGGCAATGGCGACTACCGGGACCAGCGCGACCAAGGTGCCGCGGAAACCATTGAATCGAATCATCTTGATCTTCTCCATCCCATCCCGAGCGGACGCCTTTTCGTCCCGGCTGACGTCCGCATGGCGCGATAGTCCTAACACGCAAGTTCCGCTTTCGTCCCATGACACTTGTGCCATGGGCGGCCGCGGGTGCGGAATGAATAGCGTCGTTTCGCGACATCATTCCGCTGCATCTTTCTGTCCGAGCGGGATCTTTTTCGGAAAATCGCTGTCGCTTTGCGCGAGCGCCGCCTCCCGGGTCTGGATCATGCTCTGGCCAATTCGGCTTCATTCGCCATATAAGGCAGGCATAAATTGGGAAATTCCATGAGCGCGCTCGCCAACCACGCATTCGCCAAGATGAACGGCATCGGCAACGAGATCGTCGTGGTCGACATGCGCGATTCGAAGGCGGCGGTGGCGCCGGACGACGCCCGCGCGGTGGCAGCCCCAGCCGGCGTGCCCTACGACCAGCTCATGGTGCTGCAGCCGCCGCGGCTGCAGGGGACGGAAGCCTTTATCAGGATCTACAACAATGACGGCTCGGAAGCCGGCGCCTGCGGCAACGGCATGCGCTGCGTGGTGCGCCGTGTGTTCGAGAAGACCGGGCAGACGGCAGCTACCTTCGAGACCCGGGCCGGGCTGCTCAATTGCTGGCAGGGCCCTGCGCCCGATCTCTACACCGTGGACATGGGCCCGCCGAAATTCGGCTGGCAGGATATTCCGCTGGCCGAGGAGTTTCGCGACACCCGCTATATCGAATTGCAGATCGGCCCGATCGATGCGCCGATCCTGCATTCGCCCTCGGTCGTCAGCATGGGCAATCCGCACGCGATCTTCTGGGTCGAAGACGTCAACGCCTATGACCTTTCCCGCTTCGGGCCGCTTCTGGAAAACCATCCAATCTTCCCGGAGCGTGCCAACATCACGCTCGCCCATATCGTCGATCCCGATCACATCACGATCCGGACCTGGGAGCGCGGGGCGGGCCTGACCAAGGCCTGCGGCTCGGCGGCCTGTGCGACCGCGGTGGCAGCGGCGCGGCTGAAGCGCGCCAATCGCGCCGTCGAGATCACGCTGCCCGGCGGCAAGCTCATGATCGAATGGCGCGAGCGCGACGACCACGTGCTGATGACGGGGACGGCGAGCTTCGAATATGAGGGCCGCTTCGATCCGGCGCTGTTCGCCAGCGCCAGCGTCACCTGAGATGACCATCGACGTCGTCACCTTCGGCTGCCGCCTGAATGCGTTCGAATCGGAGCTGATCCGGCACGAGGCGGAGAACGCCGGCCTGGCCGACACGATCGTCATCAATAGCTGCGCGGTCACCAACGAGGCGGTGGCGCAGGCGCGGCAGTCGATCCGCCGGTTGAAGCGTGAGCACCCCGAAGCGCGCATCGTCGTCACCGGCTGCGCAGCGCAGACCCAAGCGCAGATGTTCGCCGAGATGGCCGAGGTCGATCGCGTCATCGGCAATGATGAGAAGACGCGAACCACAGCTTGGCGCGATGCGCGCGCCGCATTCGCCGCAGGCCTTGGCGTCGCGGCGAGCGAGAAGATGGCGGTCGCCGACATCATGGCGGTCAAGGAGATGGCGCCGCATCTGCTAGAAGGTTTTCAGAAGGGCCTGCCGCGGGTGTTCGTGCAGGTGCAGAACGGCTGCGATCATCGCTGCACCTTCTGCATCATCCCGTTCGGCCGCGGCAATTCGCGTTCGGTGCCGATGGGCGCGGTGGTCGATCAGGTCCGCGCGCTGGTCGAACGCGGCCATGTCGAGATCGTGCTGACCGGCGTTGACCTCACCAGCTATGGCGCCGACCTGCCGGGCATGCCCAAGCTTGGCACATTGACCCGGCAGATCCTGAAGCACGTGCCGGAGTTGAAGCGGCTCCGCATTTCCTCAATCGATTCCATCGAGGCTGACCGCGACCTGCTCGATGTGATCGCGGATGATGCCCGGCTGATGCCGCATCTGCATCTGTCACTGCAGTCCGGCGACGATCTGATCCTGAAGCGGATGAAGCGGCGGCATTCGCGGCGGGACGCGATCGAGTTCTGCGCGCAGGTGCGGCGACTACGGCCAGACATGGCGTTCGGCGCCGACATCATCGCGGGCTTCCCGACCGAGACCGAAGAGATGTTTGCACGCTCGCTAGCTTTGGTCGAGGAGTGCGATCTGACCTTTTTACACGTGTTTCCCTATTCCAAGCGTCCGGGCACGCCGGCGGCGCGGATGCCGCAGGTGGCTGGTGGTGAGATCAAGGAGCGTGCGCGACGACTGCGCGCCGTGGGGGACGCGGCGTTACGCAAGCGGCTCGCGGCCGAAATCGGCACGACGCGTCAGGTCCTGATCGAAAGCGACAAACAGGGCCGCACGGAGCACTTCCTGCCGGTCGCGATCAGCGGCGAAACACCGGGCGCGGTGCAGACGCTTGCGATCGCCGGTGATGATGGGGCCCGGCTGCTGGTTTAACCCCCGCTGTCATCGCCCGGCTCGACCGGGCGATCCAGTATGCGCCGGCCTCTCGGTGCTAGCGCGACCGTCTCTGGAATACTGGATCATCCGCCTTCGCGGATGATGACGGTGGCGTGTGCGGTGGCTACTCCCCATTCCACCCGCACGCCCGTAGCCGCTCATGCATGTGCTCGGGCGCCGGCGCCGTCACGCGCACCGGGTCCTTGTTCTTCGAGATCGGAATCATGAGTTCGCGCGAGTGCAGATGCAGGCGCGGTTCGCCGAAGCGCGGGCCGTTGCCGTAGATGTTGTCGCCGACGATCGGCCAGCCCATGGCGGACGCGTGCACGCGCAATTGATGGGTGCGGCCGGTGACCGGTTCCATCGCAACCCAGGCGAGACCGTTGCCGCGGCCGAGTATTTTCCAGTTCGTCACGGCCTTTTGACCTTCCGGGTCCGGCTTCTGCCACCAGCCGCGTTCGGCGTTCTTGCGGCCGAGCGGCAGATCGATCGTGCCTTGCTCTTCGGCAGGCCCGCCTTCGACCACGGCCCAATATGTCTTTGATATCTTGCCGTGCTTGAACAGTAGGCCGAGCGAGGCGGTCGCCTTGCGGTGCCGCCCAAGGACGAGGCAGCCCGAGGTGTCCCGGTCCAGCCGATGGGCGAGCACCGGCGGTCGCGGCAGGCCGAAACGCAGCGCGTCGAACGAGGCTTCCAGATTGGGGCCGCCTTTTGGGCCGCGATGCACCGGAATCCCCGCCGGTTTGTCGATCACCAGCATCAGGCCGTCGCGATGGAGCACGCGGGCCTCGATTTCCGCCGGCGTCAATTGTGGAACATCGTTCACGCGTCGAGACTTTCGTTTGCGGGGCGAAACGGCTAACACACCCTTGCCATGAACGATACCACTGCACCCAAACTGAGCTGGTGGAAGCGGCTCTCCAACGGGCTGAAGCGGACCTCGAGTTCGATCGGCGCTGCCGTTGCCGGCCTCGTCACCAAGCGCAAGCTCGACCGCGCCATGCTCGATGATATCGAGGATGTGCTGCTGCGCGCCGATCTCGGGACCGACGTCGCGGTGCGCATCACGGAAGCCGTCGGCACCGGTCGCTACGACAAGGAGATCTCGGCCGACGAGGTCAAGGCCGTGGTCGCGACTGAGGTCGAGAAGGTGCTGGCGCCGGTTGCCCAGCCGCTCGAGATCGATGCGGCGAAAAAGCCGTTCGTCATCCTCGTGGTCGGGGTCAATGGCTCCGGCAAGACCACAACCATCGGCAAGCTCGCGGCCAAGCTTTCAGCGGAAGGCCGCAAGGTGATGCTGGCCGCCGGCGACACCTTCCGTGCCGCCGCGATCGAGCAGCTCAAGATCTGGGGCGAACGGACGAAATCGCCCGTCGTCGCGGGCGCGCAGGGCTCGGATTCCGCAAGCCTCGCCTTCAATGCGTTGAGCGCGGCCAAGGAGCAGAAGCTCGACGTGCTGCTGATCGATACCGCCGGCCGGCTGCAGAACAAATCCGAATTGATGAACGAGCTCGAAAAGGTCGTGCGCGTGATCCGGAAGGTCGATGCCACGGCGCCGCATGCGGTGCTCCTGGTGCTTGACGCCACGGTGGGACAAAATGCGCTGTCGCAGGTCGAGGCCTTTCACCGTACTGCTGGCGTCACCGGCCTCGTGATGACGAAGCTCGATGGCACCGCACGAGGCGGCATTCTGGTGGCGCTGTCGGAGAAGCACAAATTGCCGGTGCATTTCATCGGCGTCGGCGAAGGCGTCGATGATCTTGCCCCCTTCACCGCGCGCGATTTCGCCAGGGCGATCGCAGGGATCGAGTAGTAATGGACAAGAAAGCACCGCATCCTCTGTTCAAGCTCGCGACCGAGCTTGGTCCGCTGCTCATCTTCTTCTTTGTCAATGCCAAGTCGAACCTGTTCGTGGCCACCGGCGTATTCATGGTGGCCGTGGTGGTCGCGATCATTGCGGCCTACGTGGTGACGCGGCACCTGCCGCTGATGGCGATCGTCACGGCCGTGGTGGTCCTCGTGTTCGGCACGCTGACGCTGATCCTGCACGACGAGACCTTCATCAAGATGAAGCCGACCATCGTCTACACGCTGTTCGCCGCGATCCTCGGCGGCGGCCTGCTGTTCGGCCGTTCCTTCATAGCGATCATGTTCGACCAGATGTTCAACCTCACCCCGCACGGCTGGCGCATCCTCACCTTCCGCTGGGCTTTGTGGTTCCTGGCGATGGCCGTGGTGAACGAGATCGTCTGGCGCACCCAGAGCACCGATTTCTGGGTCACCTTCAAGGTGTTCGGCATGGTGCCGCTGACGATGCTGTTTGCCGTCACCCAGATGCCGCTGATCAAGCGCTATCAGCTCGAGCCGGTCTCGCTGGAGCGGAGCGAGGCGGAGGCAGGGGACGTCAGCAAGGGATAATCTCTCCGCCCGTCATTCCGGGGCACGCGTAGCGTGAGCCCGGAATCCATTTTGTCACTTGCGCTAGCGGGCCAATGGATTCCGGGCTCGTGCTCCGCACGCCCCGGAATGACGGAGGGAAACTACGTCCCGGCCTTGAGCGCCTTCTCGATCTCGACCTTGAGCACGCTGTCGAAATTCTGCGGCGTCACCGGTCCGACCATCTTATAGACGATGGTGCCTTCGCGGCCGACGATGAAGGTCTCGGGCACGCCGTAGACGCCCCATTCGATCGAGGCGCGGCCGTTGGCGTCGACGCCGACGATGCTGAAGGGATTGCCGTAGCGGCCGAGGAAGCGGCGGGCGTTGTCGGGTGCATCTTTGTAGTTGATGCCGACGAGCTGCAGTCGGTTGTCCTTGGCGAGCTCGGTCAGGAGCGGCGCTTCGTCATGACATGGCACGCACCAGGACGCCCAGACGTTGACGAGGCTGACCTTGCCCTTGAAGGCGGCGGGATCGAGCCCGGGCACCTGCGTGCCATCCCTGACCAATCCCTCGAGCGCGGGCAGCGCGGTCTGCGGCGCCGGCCGGCCGATCAGCGCCGATGGAATCCTCGAGGGATCGCCGCCATAGAGCCGGAGCAAGAACAGCGCCGCAAGGGCGGCAAAGACCACCAGCGGCAGCGCCACCAGCCAGCGCCGGCTCCGCGGCGCGGTTTCGGCAAGGGGCTCGCTCATGAGATCATGATCCGATTGGATGGAATCGGATTCATGACCCCATCTCTTTGCTTGAGCATCTGTTCGGAAAACCGGTTTCCACTTTTCCGGATCATGCTCTAGATCTCCGCTGCGCCGCGCCCGGAGCGCCTGACGATGCCGCTGGCCTCGAGTTCGCGCAGCCGCGCCGTCTGCTGGCGATAGTCGAGCGTGATCCAGACGATCAGCAGCACCACCACGGCCGCCACCAGCCCGTAGGATGTCGCGATGAAGGAGGCGTAGGGGCCGAGCGCTGCCATCATCACGCTGCCTTTTGATTGGCCTGCATCATCTGCAGGCTGCGCACCCTGCGGCGCAGGATTTCGTTCCGCATCGCCGCTAAGTGCAGCGTGATGAACAGCAGCGAGAATGCGATCGCCATCACCAGCAGCGGAATCAGGAAGGCATTGTCCAGCGTCGGCCCTCCCATCCGGATCACGGATGCCGGCTGGTGCAGCGTGTTCCACCAGTCGACGGAGAATTTGATGATCGGGATGTTGATCGCGCCGACCAGCGTGAGCACGGCGGCGGCGCGCGCCGCGCGCGAGGGATCCTCCACCGCGCGCCACAGCGCGATCAGGCCGAGATACATCAGGAACAGGATCAGCACGGAGGTAAGCCGCGCGTCCCATTCCCAATAGGTGCCCCACATCGGCCGGCCCCATAGCGAGCCGGTGACGAGGGCGAGGAAGGTGAAGGCGGCGCCGATCGGGGCCGCGGCCTTGGCCGCGACGTCGGCGAGCGGATGTCGCCATACCAGCGTGCCGAGCGAGGCGATGCTCATGATGCCCCAGACGAACATCGACAGCCACGCGTTCGGCACGTGGATGAACATGATCTTGACCGTCGCGCCCTGCTGGTAGTCGTCCGGCGCCATCGCGGACTGGTAGAGCCCGATCAGGAGCAGGATCACGGTTGCGCCGGCAAGCCACGGCAGCACCCGCGCGGTCAGCGCGAGGAATTTCGTGGGGTTGGCGAGGTCGATCAGGCTCATGGCTTTCTCTGATAGTCGCGGCCGGCGTCGCAGGCAATTGGCCCAAAACCTCTCGTGAAGAGTTGATTGACCTCAATCCAGCCCATGCCGCAGGCTGGCGGCTGCGGCAAAAGGCCCGACCACGAAACTCACCAGCGACAGCGCGCACAGGATCGAGAACGGGGTTCCAAACGACAGCGGGCCCGTTATCGCGGCTTGCGAGGCTGCGACACCGAAAATCAGCACGGGAATCGATAATGGCAGCACCAGCACGGCCAAGAGCAGCCCGCCGCGGTGCAACGTGACGGCGAGCGCCGCCCCGATCATGCCGGTAAAGGTGAGCGCGGGGGTTCCCGCCAGCAGCGTCAGCGCCACCGCCAACGTCGCGGTGCCATCGAGATTGAGCAACAGCCCGAGCGCGGGCGTCGCTACGATCAGCGGCAGTCCGGCGGCAAGCCAATGCGCCAGCGCCTTTGCCGCGCAGGCTAGTTCCAGCGGCGTCCGGCTCATGACAATGAGATCGAGCGAGCCGTCCTCGTGGTCGGCCGTGAACAGCCGATCGAGGGTCAAAAGGCTCGCGAGCAGCGCGCCGAGCCAGAGGATCGCGGGCCCCAGCCGCGAAAGCAGCGCCAGGTCCGGCCCGACCGCGAACGGCATCAGCACGGTGACGGTGAGGAAGAACAACACGCCGATCAGCGCGCCACCACCGACGCGCAGCGCAATCCGGATGTCGCGCCGAATCAGTGCCCGGAGCGCGGTCATGACTTGGCCCCCATGCGCAATTCCCTGACGTCGATGCCGAGCGGGGTATGGGTCGCGGCGATCAAGATGCCGCCGCCTGCCAGATGATCGCGCATCAAATTGACGAAGAGGTCCTGGCCTTTGGTGTCGAGCGCGGAGGTCGGTTCGTCCAGCAGCCAGACCGGCCGACGTGCGACCAGTAGCCGCGCGATCGACAGCCGGCGGCGCTGGCCGGCGGAGAGATAGGCGGCGGGCAGATGCGTGGCATGATCGAGGCCGACGGAGGCGAGGCATCGGCCGGCGTCATCAGATTCGCCGCCGAGAAAATCCCGCCAGAAGGAAAGATTTTCGAGCACGCTCAGCGCCGGCTTCAGCGCGTCGCGATGGCCGAGATAGTGGGCCTGCTCGGCCACCGTCAGTTCAGCCTCGCCGCCGTCGAACGTGATCGCGCCGTCCGACGGCATCAAGAGGCCGGCGATCACGCGCAACAGCGAGGTCTTGCCCGAGCCGTTAGGGCCGGTGATGGCGAGTGCTTCGCCCGATGACGCCGCAAAGCCTAATCCCGAAAACACTTCGCGGCCGCCCCGCACGCATCGCAAGTTGTGTCCCGAGAGCCGCATCATCCCCTCGCAGCCCTCTAGATCTGGCCGAGCATAATCTGCGCGCAAACGCTTCGCGTTTGTCGCGGGGAAAACCGGTCCCCACTTTTTCGGATCATGCTCAAAGAAATCTTTCGCTAGCCGTTGAGAATTTTTGGGTGGCGCAAGGCTGTGGCGCGCTCGTCGGTGTGGCGGCGCTTCTAGAAAGATTCTATAAGCCCCGGAACTTGATGCAGCACACCATCGGCCTCCGCAAGCGGGAAGCCGACCTCGCCGCCGCCGGTATAAAAATACCCTTGCCGGGTATAACGGAATAAGTGGGATTTCCTCGCATGACATCGCTCGACAGCTTCAAATGCCGCAAGACCCTGAAGGTCGGTGGCAAGACCTACGTCTATTACAGCCTGCCTACGGCAGAGAAGAACGGTCTGAAGGGCATTTCGAAGCTGCCATACTCGATGAAGGTGCTGCTTGAAAACCTTCTGCGCAACGAGGACGGCCGCACCGTCAAGAAGGAAGACATTGTCGCGGTCAGCAAATGGCTGAGGAAGCGCAAGCTCGAGCATGAAATTGCGTTCCGCCCCGCGCGCGTGCTGATGCAGGATTT
Source organism: Bradyrhizobium sp. Arg237L (assembly GCF_029990105.1). NCBI lineage: Bacteria > Pseudomonadati > Pseudomonadota > Alphaproteobacteria > Hyphomicrobiales > Nitrobacteraceae > Bradyrhizobium > Bradyrhizobium sp. Arg237L. The sequence continues at coordinate 29,876 of NZ_JAQMIL010000023.1, forward strand.
CACGGGCGTTCCCGCCGTGGTCGATCTCGCGGCGATGCGCAATGCGATGCAGAATCTCGGCGGCGATGCGGAGAAGATCAACCCGCTGGTGCCGGTCGACCTCGTCATCGACCACTCCGTGATCGTCAACTTCTTCGGCGACAACAAGGCTTTCGCCAAGAACGTGGTCGAGGAATACAAGCAGAATCAGGAGCGCTACGAGTTCCTGAAATGGGGCCAGAAGGCGTTCTCGAACTTCTCGGTGGTGCCGCCCGGCACCGGCATCTGCCACCAGGTCAATCTCGAATATCTGGCCCAGACGGTCTGGACCAAGAAGGAGAAGATGACGGTCGGCAAGAAGACCGGCACCTTCGAAGTCGCCTATCCTGATTCGCTGGTCGGAACTGATTCGCACACCACCATGGTCAACGGCCTTGCCGTGCTCGGCTGGGGCGTCGGCGGCATCGAGGCGGAAGCCTGCATGCTCGGCCAGCCCTTGTCGATGCTGCTGCCCGAAGTGGTCGGCTTCAAGCTCAAGGGCCAGCTCAAGGAGGGTGTCACCGCGACCGACCTGGTGCTGACCGTGACGCAGATGCTGCGCAAGCAAGGCGTGGTCGGCAAGTTCGTCGAGTTCTTTGGGCCCGGCCTCGATTATCTTTCGGTCGCGGACAAGGCGACGATCGGCAACATGGCGCCGGAATATGGCGCGACCTGCGGCTTCTTCCCGGTGGACGCCGCGACCATCGATTATCTGAAGACCTCCGGCCGCAAGGCGGACCGCGTCGCGCTGGTCTCAGCCTACGCCAAGGCGCAGGGACTGTTCCGCACGGCGAAATCGACTGATCCGAAGTTCACGGAAACCTTGACGCTCGATCTCAAGGACGTCGTGCCGTCGATGGCCGGCCCGAAGCGTCCCGAGGGCCGCATCGCCCTGCCGACGGTTGCCTCCGGTTTCGCGACCGCACTCGCCAGCGAATACAAGAAGGCCGATGATGCGGCGAAGCGCTACCCGGTCGAAGATCGCAAATTCGATCTCGGCCATGGCGACGTCGTGATCGCCGCGATCACCTCCTGCACCAACACCTCCAATCCCAGCGTCCTGATCGGCGCCGGCCTGCTGGCGCGCAATGCGGTCGCCAAGGGGCTGAAGGCGAAGCCCTGGGTGAAAACCTCGCTCGCCCCGGGCAGCCAGGTTGTGGCGGAATATCTCGCCAATTCCGGCCTGCAGGCCGATCTCGACAAGGTCGGCTTCAACCTGGTCGGCTTCGGCTGCACCACCTGCATCGGCAATTCCGGCCCGCTGCCGGAAGAGATTTCGAAGTCGATCAACGACAATGGCATCGTTGCTGCTGCCGTGTTGTCGGGCAACCGCAACTTCGAGGGCCGCGTCAGCCCCGACGTGCAGGCGAATTATCTCGCCTCGCCGCCGCTGGTCGTGGCGCACGCGCTGGCTGGCACCGTGACCAAGGATCTCGCGGTCGAGCCGATCGGCGAGGGCAAGGACGGCAAGCCGGTCTACCTGAAGGACATTTGGCCGACCGCGAAGGAAATCAACGCCTTCATGAAGAAGTTCGTCACCGCGTCGATCTTCAAGAAGAAATACGCCGACGTGTTCAAGGGCGACACCAACTGGCGCAAGATCAAGACGGTCGAGAGCGAGACCTATCGCTGGAACATGAGCTCGACCTATGTGCAAAACCCGCCTTATTTCGAGGGCATGAAGAAGGAGCCCGAGCCGATCACCGACATCGTCGAGGCGCGGATCCTCGCCATGTTCGGCGACAAGATCACGACCGACCACATCTCGCCGGCCGGTTCGATCAAGCTGACTTCGCCCGCCGGTAAATTCTTGAGCGAGCATCAGGTGCGGCCCGCCGACTTCAACCAGTACGGCACGCGGCGCGGCAACCATGAGGTCATGATGCGCGGCACCTTTGCCAATATCCGCATCAAGAACTTCATGCTCAAGGGCGCCGACGGCAACATTCCGGAAGGCGGAAATACCAAGCACTGGCCCGACGGCGAGCAGATGTCGATCTACGATGCCGCGATGAAGTACCAGGCGGAAGGCGTGCCGCTCGTTGTGTTCGCCGGCGCCGAGTACGGCAACGGCTCCTCGCGCGACTGGGCTGCCAAGGGCACCCGCCTGCTCGGTGTTCGCGCAGTGATCTGCCAGAGCTTTGAGCGCATCCATCGCTCCAACCTGGTCGGCATGGGTGTGCTGCCACTCACCTTCGAGCCGGGCACGTCGTGGCAGTCGCTGGGCATCAAGGGCGACGAGAAGGTCACGATTCGTGGCTTGCAGGGCGATTTGAAGCCGCGTCAGATGCTGACGGCGGACGTCACCTCCAGCGATGGCTCGGTGCAGCATGTCCCGCTGCTTTGTCGCATCGATACGCTCGATGAGCTCGATTACTATCGCAACGGCGGCATCCTGCACTATGTGCTGCGCAAGCTCGCGGCCTAACGCGGATTTGTGATCGGTGCCTCACTGCTACGTGAATGGCTAGGAAAATGCGGGCGGCCTATGAAAAAGGCCGCTTTCGCACGTCAGGGGCATACACACTCTTCAGGGTCGTCGCTCATGCCCCGTACAAGTACGGATGGAAATCATCACGATCGGTTCTCACCATGACAGCGATGATGGCCTATAATCGTCTTTCGCTTTGGTCCGGTGCGCTCAGTGTTTGCGCCATTATCGCGATCATCCGACCTGCTCACGCCGATCCGCGTGCGGTCGTCGAGCTCTTCACCTCGCAAGGTTGTTCGTCCTGTCCGCCCGCCGACAAGATCATCGGCGAACTCGCCAAGGACCCTGATGTCATCGCGCTCAGCATGCCGATCGACTACTGGGATTATCTAGGGTGGAAGGACACGCTGGCCGATTCGCGCTTCAGTGCGCGCCAGAAAGCCTATTCGCATGTGCGCGGCGACCGCGACGTCTACACGCCGCAAGTTATCGTTAACGGCTCAGCGAAGGTGATCGGCAGCGATCGCGTCGGCATCGAGACTGCGATCAAGGATACCGCGACTGAGGGCGTGATGTCGGTGCCGGTGACGATGTCGCTGTCCGGCAAGCAGATCAATGTCTCGGTAGCGGCGAGCAACGGGCCGCGCGTCAAGCATGGCGAAGTCTGGATCTGCTCGATCTCCAAGGCGGTGCCGATCTCGATCGGGCGCGGCGAGAATCGCGGCCAAGAGATCACCTACCACAACGTGGTGCGCAATCTCCTGAAGGTCGGCGACTGGAATGGCAGCGCGGGAAGCTGGACCGTGCCGATCGAGAACATCACGCGTGAAGGTGTGGATGCCGCCGTTGTCTATGTCCAGGACGGCAATCGCGACAAGCCCGGCCCGATGCTCGGCGCGGCCATGACGCCGCTGCGGTAAGGCCTAGGATCAAACCCCACCACACTTTGTCATTCCGGCGCACGCATCGCGCGAACCCGGAATCTCGCGCATCACTTCCAGATTCCAGGTTCACGCTGGCGCGCGCCCCGGAATGACGTATCGCGAGGGAACCCCAAAAAAGAAAAGGACCAACTCTCGTTGGCCCAGTCAAAAGGGAGTTAACTCCCCTGCGAACAGGCCCGGCTCCGACGGCCCCGGGGGGCTGGGGGCTGAGGAATCCGGAACCGAAAGAACCGGGCCAACGCAGGATTTCCTTGTCGCAGGGTAGCGGGGCGGGCGATGGGCGGAAGTGGGGCAGCAATATGATTCTTTCTAACGATACTGTGACCCCTGGAAAATTTTCCCATATGTCGCGCGGCCGGCTGCGAACCCTTGCGGCGCTGGCCGGTTAGCGCAATCATGTCAGCCGGATGACAGGAGGCGCTTGATGATATTGATATCGGAGGACACCGATCCAAGCGGGCTTCGCGCGGCGGCGCGGCCCGCCGCCACCAGCCCGCTACAGAACCGCGTCACGTTCAATCGCCTCGAACTCAATCGGATCCTCAATCTCTATGGCCGCATGGTCGCCGATGGCGAGTGGCGCGATTACGCCATCGACTTCCTGAAGGAGCGCGCCGTATTCTCGGTGTTCCGCCGCTCCTCCGAAGTCCCGATCTATCGAATCGAGAAGGACCCGCGGCTCGCCCGCAAGCAGGGCATGTACAGCGTGATCTCGGCGACCGGCCTGATCCTGCGCCGCGGCCATGAACTGGAGCGCGTGCTGCTCGTGATCGACCGCAAGCTGGCGGTCGTTTAAGGCCGCCGCGTCCGTCATTCCGGGGCGCGAAGCGAACCCGGAATCTCGTGCGGCAAATTGAGCTCTCACCAACCTCTGGATTCCGGGTTCGCGCTTACGCGCGGCCCGGAATGACGGAGAGCTAACGCTGTCCCGGATCCTCTGAGGGCACCGTGGTCGCGCCGTCGCCGAGCGCGCGCTGCATCATCACCGTGTCGAGCCAGCGGCCGAACTTGAGGCCAACGCCCGGGTGGGTTCCGATCAGCGTGAAGCCGGTCTTGAGGTGAACGCCGATCGAGCCGGCGTTGGCGGAGTCCCCGATCACCGCGATCATCTGCCGGTAGCCGCGCGCCTCGCATTCGCTGATCAGCCGCTGCAGCAGTTGCAGGCCGACGCCGCGGCGGTGGATCGAGGGATCCAGATAGATCGAATTCTCCACCGTGAAGCGATAGGCCGGACGCGGGCGGTAGGCGGCGGCATAGGCATAGCCGACCACGCGTCCGTCAAGGACGGCGATGAAATAGGGAAAGCCGCCATCTGTCAGCGCCCTGAAGCGGCGCGTCATCTCCGAAAGGTCCGGCGGGACCAGCTCGAACGTCGCGGTGCCGAAGCGCACGGCGTGCTCGTAAATCGCAGTGACGGAGGGAAGGTCGGCCTCAGTGGCGGGCCTGATCTCGGCGGCGGACATGGCGGCAAGATAGCAGCAGGTTTCCGGGGAGCAACGCTCTCGTTGTCCGTCATGGCCGGGCCATCCACGCCTTTCTCGCCCATGGTCACAAAGGACGTCGATGCCCGGGGACGAGCCCCGGCATGGCGGACTGAGCGCGCAAACGAAAAGCCCCGGCGGTGAGGCCGGGGCTTCGATCGTTGGTTATGCCGGAGGCGCTTAGTCGCGCTGTCCGAGGAGCTGCAGGAGCAGCGTGAACAGGTTGATGAAGTTCAGGTAGAGCGAGAGTGCGCCGGTGATCGCCGCACGCTCGGCAATCGCGCCACCCTGCGAGGCGTAGCCGTAGATGTAGTCGTTCTTCAGCCGCTGCGTATCCCAGGCGGTGAGGCCCGCGAACACCAGCACGCCGACCACCGAAACGATGAACTGCAGCGCCGAGCTCGCCAGGAACAGGTTGACCAAGCTGGCGATGATGATGCCGATCAGGCCCATGAACAGGAACGAGCCCATACCGCTCATGTCACGCTTGGTGGTGTAGCCGTAGAGGCTGAGCGCACCGAAGGTCGCCGCGGTGATGAAGAACACCCGTACGATCGAGGTGTGCGTATACACCAGGAAGATCGACGACAGCGAGAGGCCCATCAGCGCCGAGAACACCCAAAACAGGAGCTGGGCAGTCGCGGGCTGCAGCCTGTTGATGCCGGCCGAGATCACGAACACCATCACCAGCGGCGCGAGGATGAACAGCCACTTCAGCGGGCTGACGAACATCGCGTAGCCGAACTGCGTCAGGTAGGCGCTGCCGAACTTCGCCACGGCTGCGGACGGATCCGCCGTCACCGCCGCCATATAGACGCCGAGCGCGGCGAGGCCCGTGATCGCGAGGCCGATGGACATGTAGTTGTAGATGCGCAGCATGTAGGCGCGCAGACCGGCGTCGACCGTCGCAGTGTCAATGCGACCGGCGGCCCGGCCGAAGGGAGAAGCATAGTTACGGTCTAGGTCCGACATGGTCGAATTCCCGTGGTTGTTCCGGTCGCAAGGGATTTGCGGCGCCGGCGGTAAATTTATCTCAGATAGCGCGGCCTGCGGACATTAAAATCCGTGTCATCAAACCGTCCATCCGACCCAAGCTGTATGTGGGAAACTAACACAACCGCCGCAAGCTTCCACGCGCGGCTGAATGTCGCTCTGGCCCTTATTTCAAGGCAAAACCGGTATTAACCGAGCTCGTTCCCCGCTTCAAATTGTCACAAATTCCGCAACACAGCGGCTGGCTTCTGGTTCAAGGCCAACAGCGTGCCGGCCAGCCCGAGCCCGACCGTGACGATCAGGGCCGCGACCACCACCGCCGCGGCGCTGCCGGCCTCCCAGACGAAACTCAGCGTCATCAGCCGGGTGACGATCAGCCAGGCGGCGATCGAGCCGGCGAACACGCCGAACAGCGCGGTGGCGAAGCCGATCATCAGATATTCGAGCGCATAGGCGCCCAGCAGGCGGGCGCGGGTGGCGCCGAGCGTCTTCAGGATCACCGCGTCATAGACGCGGTGGCGGTGGCCGGCGGCGAGCGCGCCGCCCAGCACCAGGATGGCCGAGATCAGCGTCACCGCGCTGGCGCCGCGGATCGCCAGCACCAGATTGGTGACGACGCTGCCGATGGTCTCCAGCGCCTCGCGGACCCGGACGCTCGTCACCATCGGGAAAGCGTCGGCGACCCGCTTGATGATACGGGCGTCGTCGGAGGGGGACGGATGCGCCTCCGTCAAGGTCGCGACATGGCTGTGCGGGGCGCCCTTGAAGGCGTTCGGCGAAAACACCAGCACGAAATTGATGCCGAGCCCCTGCCAGTCGATGTTGCGGAGATTGGCGATCTTCGCCGAAATGTCGCGGCCGAGCACGTTGACGACGATCTCGTCGCCGATCTTGAGCCTCAGCCCGTCTGCGATCTTCTTCTCCATCGAGACCAGCGGCGGGCCGTGATAGTCGGCGCCCCACCATTCGCCCTCGACGATCTTCGAGCCTTTGGGAACCTCCCCGGTGTAGGTCAGGCCGCGGTCGCTCTGCAGCACCCATTCGGCGTCGACCGATGGCTTCAGCTCGTCCGCCTTGACGCCGCGGGCGGCAACGATGCGCCCGCGCAGCATCGGCACATCCTCGACCGTACCGTCCGGCGTGGTCTGCTTCAGAAAAGCGCTGAACCGGTCGGCCTCGGTGGAGGGAATGTCAATGAAAAAGAACGAGGGGGCGCGGTCGGGCAGGGCGGCGAGGAACTGGCGGCGCAGATTACCGTCGATCTGGGTGATGGTGACGAGCACGGCGAGCCCGAGGCCGAGCGAAAGCACCACCGATGGCGTCAGCGCGCCGGGCCGGTGGATGTTGGCGACCGCCAGCCGCACCATGGTGATGCGGCTACGCGGCAGCCGCCGCGCCAGCGCCATCAGGCCGGCCGCGATCAGACGCAGCAGCACGAAGACTGCGATGGAGGAGGCGACGAACACGGCGGCGATGCGCTTGTCGTAGGAAAGTCCGACCGCAACCGCGATCAATAGCGCGATCACCGCGGCCATCAGCGCCAGATAGCTCCAGCGCGGCCGGTGCCATTCGCTCGCGACCGTATCGCGGAACAGCGCCGCCACCGGCACGTCGTGCACCCGGCCGAGCGGCCACAGCCCGAACGCCAGCGCGGTCAGGAGGCCGTAGACGAACGACAATGCGAGTTCATCGGGATGCAGCGCCGGGATCACCGGCAGCGGCAGCAGCTTCCCGAACACGCCGACGATGACGAAGGGCAGGGCTGCGCCAAGCGCAAGCCCGATCACCGAGCCGATGGTGGCGAGCACGATCACCTGCGTCAGATAGATCGTGAAGACGTCGCGGCCCGTGGCGCCGAGCGCCTTGAAGGACGCGATGACGTCGCGCCGGCGATCAATATGACTTTTGACCGCGTTGGCGACGCCGACGCCGCCGACCAGCAGCGCGGCGAGGCCGACCAGGGTCAGGAACTGGGTGAAGCGATGGATGTTGCGTTCGAGCTGCGGCGAGGCGTTGTCGCGGCTGCGGATCTCCCAACCGGCTTCGGGCAGCGCATTGCGCGCGCTATCGATGAATGTGCCGGTCGCGCGCTCGTCATTGGCATTGGCCGGCAGCTTCACGCGGTAGACCCAACGCACCAGGCTGCCGGGCTGCAGCAACCCGGTTGCACGCAGTCCCGCCTCGCTGACGAGGAAGCGGGGCCCAAGGCCCACGCCGCCGACGAGCTTGTCCGGCTCGGCCTCGATCACGCTGCGGATCTGGAACGTCGCGCCACCGATGGTGACGTCGTCACCGAGCTTCAGGTCAAGCCGCGCCAGCAAGGTCGAATCGACGCCGGCGCCGAACACGCCATTGCGTTCGGCGAAGAGGTCGGGGACCGGCATCTTCGGATTGAGCGTCAGTTCGCCGAGCAGCGGATAGGATCCGTCGACGGCCTTGAGCTCGACCAGCGCCAGCGTGCCCGCCGGATTGCGCGCCATTGCGCGCAGCGTTGCCCCGACTGAGAGGTCGCCATGTGTGCGCAGGAACGCGATTTCGGCCGGCTTGGCCTCGCGCTGCATCAGGGAAAAGCTGACGTCGCCGCCAAGCAGCGTCCGGCCCTCGCGCGTAAGCCCTTCGCTCAGGCTTGCCGCCACTGAGCCGACGCCGGCGATGGCCATCACGCCGAGCGCGATGCAGGCGATGAAGACATAGAAGCCGCGCAGGCCGCCGCGCAACTCGCGCAGCGCATAGCGGAGCGCAAGCGACGGTGCGCGGCTCGTCGTGGCAGCCTCGACAGCAATGCTCATGTTGCGGACTGTCCGTCGATCCGTCCCGAGCGCAGCCGCACCACGCGGTCGCAGCGTTGCGCCAGCGAAGAGTCATGGGTGACGAGCACCAGCGTCATGCCGCGCTCGGCATGTTTGGTGAACAGGAGGTCGACAATCTGCTTGCCCGTTGCCTCATCGAGATTGCCGGTCGGCTCGTCCGCGACCAGGATCGCGGGATCGGGCGCCAGCGCACGCGCGAGCGCGACGCGCTGCTGCTCGCCGCCGGAGAGCTGCGTCGGATAGTGGTGCAGCCGGTGGCCGAGGCCGACCGATGTCAGTTCCGCGGCGGCGCGTTCGGCGGCGTCGGGATTGCCGGCAAGTTCGAGCGGCACCGCGACATTTTCCAGCGCCGTCATGGTGGGGATCAGGTGGAATGACTGAAAGACGATGCCGACCTGGCGCCCGCGGAAACGCGCCAGCGCGTCCTCGTCCAGCGTATTGAACGGCGTGCCGCTGACCACTACCTCGCCGCTGTCAGGACGTTCCAATCCCGCCATCACCATCAACAGCGTCGACTTGCCCGAGCCTGACGGCCCGATCAGTCCGATCGCTTCACCCGATGCCACACGAAGGCTGATATCTTTCAGGATATGAACCCGGGCCGCACCGGTGCCGAGCGAGAGGTTGACGTTCGAAATGGAAATGGTGTCCGGCGCGACGCCGGAGAGCGAAGAGGATTCTATGAGACTGTCCATGGCTCGGTCATATGGCACTTTCGCCGCGCGGGTCGAGGGCCGGATTGCGACCCTCGTGCACATACTTGTGTTGATTGTGACCTTGATGACGGCGGCTACGGCAACTGCACAGGGACAATCGGCCGGGGCGGCCAAGCCAGTCAAGATGGTGGTGCTGGGCGATTCCTTGAGCGCCGGCCTCGGTCTTCCCGCCAATGCCGCGTTCCCCGCGAAGCTGCAAAAAGCCTTGGAAGCCAAGGGGATAAAGGTTGATATGACCAACGCCGGGGTGTCCGGCGACACCGCCTCCGGCGGCCGCGAGCGGCTCGACTGGTCGGTGCCCGAGGGAACCGACGCCGTCATCCTCGAACTCGGCGCCAACGACGGGCTGCGCGGCACCGAACCCGCGGTGACCCGTGCCGCTCTCTCCGACATTCTGGCGCGGCTGAAGGCGCGCGGAGTAGCGGTGCTCATCTGCGGCATGGTTGCGCCGCCCAACTACGGAAGCGACTATGCGGCGCGCTTCAATGCGATCTATCCGGAGCTTTCGAAATCCTTCGGCGTTCCGCTTTACCCGTTCTTTCTTGAGGGTGTCGCGGCCGACGCCAAGCTCAACCAGGCTGACGGCATGCATCCGACGGCCGACGGCATCGACATCATCGTAAGAAATATGCTGCCCACGGTGGAGGCATTTGTTGGCACGATCTCTGGGCAGCGGAGTTGAAAAGCAGGCAGTGGACAAGCCTGGCTTGCGGTTTTTCCGTAGGTTTACGAGCTGTTAATGTCGCATGCTTCGCAGAGTCATATAAGTCGGCTAGAAATAATCACCGGTGATTCGCTGCCGGGCTATTCTCAGCGAGGGCTCTTCGAGCTCACGCTCTGCATCGAGGATCTTGCGATGCCGCGTCTGTTCACTGGACTGGAAATCCCGGCCGAGATTGGCCAGACCCTTTCCGGCTTGCGTGGCGGCCTTCCCGGCGCACGCTGGATCGATCCCGAAAATTACCATGTCACCTTGCGCTTCATCGGCGATATCGACGGCGTCTCCGCCAACGAGATCGCCTCGATGCTGCTGCGGATCAACCGCAAGCCGTTCGAGGTCAAGCTCAAGGGGCTATCGAGCTTCGGCGGACGCAAGCCGCGCGCGGTCGTTGCCTCCGTCGAGCCGAGCAAGCCGCTGATCGACCTGCAGGCCGAGCTTGAGCGGTTGATGCAGCGGATCGGGCTCGATCCGGAAGGGCGGAAATTCACGCCGCATGTCACGCTGGCGCGGCTGCATGACGCTTCGAGCCAGGACGTCGCCGACTATCTCTCGGTGCGCGGCTACTTCCCGAGCCGCACCTTCCTGGCTTCGCGCTTCGTGCTGTTCTCCTCGCGCGCCTCCACCGGCGGCGGACCCTATGTGGTCGAGGATTCCTACGCGCTGAGCGCGTGAACGCCTCCCGCTGAGGTCGGGGCGGCAATGGCGACGTGGGAATGCCCCGGGGGCCAATCACCGGGGCATGACCGCCGTTAGAATTTGTCATAGCCCCGGCCCCATTTGCGGCTTGCAATTTTTCGTCCCATAGGGCCGAAAGGAGGCATGCTCTCCACCTCGCCGAGTTCCTTCCGCGCGCATTATCAGGCTCTCATTGACTCCGGGGCGATCGAAGCCGATCCGGAGCAGGCTCGCGTCGCCGACGCCTTCGGTGCGCTCGAGGACCGCTTGGCAAGCTACAAGCCCTCGCGCAAGCAGGGCCTGTTCGGCCGGCTGTTCGGCGGCGACAAGAACGAGCCGCCGCGCGGGCTGTACGTCCATGGCGAGGTCGGCCGCGGCAAGACCATGCTGATGGACCTGTTCTTCCAGCAGTGTCCGATCGAGCACAAGCGCCGCGCCCATTTTCACGAATTCATGGCGGAAGCGCATGAGCGGATCTACGGCTATCGGCAGCAGATCGCGCGCGGCGAGATCGCCGATGCCGACGTGATCGCGCTCACCGCGCAGGCGATCTTCGATGAAGCCTGGCTGCTCTGCTTCGACGAATTCCACGTCACCGACATCGCGGATGCGATGATCCTGGGGCGGCTGTTCGCGAAACTGTTCGAGCTCGGCACCGTCGTGGTCGCGACCTCCAACGTTGCGCCGGAAGATCTCTACAAAGGCGGCCTCAACCGCGCGCTGTTCCTGCCCTTCATCGCGCAGATCTCCGAGCATATGGACGTGCTGCGGCTCGATGCGCGCACCGATTTCCGTTTGGAAAAACTTGCCGGCGGGAAGATGTGGCTGGTGCCGGCCGATGAGGAGGCGGAGGCCGCGCTGAATACGGCTTGGGCCAGGATGACCGGCAATGCGCCCTGCAAGCCGCGCGATATTCCGATCAAGGGGCGCATCCTGCAGGTGCCCTGCTCGTCGCATGGCGTGGCGCGTTTCAGTTTTGCCGAGATTTGCCAAAAGCCGCTGGCGGCCTCCGACTATCTGAGGCTCGCGCACGATTATCACACCATTCTGATCGACCGGATCCCGGTGATGGATCTGACCGATCGGAATGCCGCCAAGCGCTTCATCTCGCTGATTGATACGCTCTATGACAATGCCGTGAAACTGATGGCCTCTGCCCAGGCGAACCCGGTGTCGCTTTACCTCGCGACCGAAGGTGTTGAGGCCAACGAATTCAAGCGCACGTCCTCGCGCCTGATCGAAATGAGCTCGGCCTCCTATCTGGCGCTTCCGCACGGGAAGCGAAAGGATTCCACGGCCAGCGGCTCGAGCACGGGGCTGGTGGAGACTTAAGTGCCACACGCAGTCATTCCGGGGCGCGCGCCAGCGCGAACCCGGAATCTGGAGATCGTGGTGCGAGATTCCGGGTTCATCGCTGCGCGATGCCCCGGAATGACGGACGTGCTGGTATGCCTCTGATCAGGATGTGCAGCCGGCCCGACAATTGGGCATGGCCGCGACTTGAATGGATCATTCGAAAGGGATAACCAGCGATCCAGTCTGCTATCCATCCTCCTCTTTGTGCTCAAAGGACAGATTTCCCATGGCGCGCGACAAGATTGCTTTGATTGGCTCCGGCCAGATCGGCGGAACGCTGGCTCACATGATCGGCCTGAAAGAGCTTGGCGACGTCGTGCTGTTCGACATCGCCGAGGGCGTGCCGCAGGGCAAGGCGCTTGATATCGCGCAGTCCTCGCCGGTCGACGGCTTCGATTCCAATCTGGTCGGCGCCAATTCCTACGAGGCGCTCGATGGCGCCAAGGTCTGCATCGTCACCGCCGGCGTGCCGCGCAAGCCTGGCATGAGCCGCGATGATCTCCTGAGCATCAATCTGAAAGTGATGGAGCAGGTCGGCGCGGGCATCAAGAAGTATGCCCCCGATGCCTTCGTCATCTGCATCACCAACCCGCTCGACGCCATGGTCTGGGCGCTGCAGAAGGCCTCGGGCATGCCGAGCAAGAAGGTTGTCGGCATGGCCGGCGTGCTCGACTCCGCACGCTTCCGCTATTTCCTCGCGGACGAATTCAACGTCTCGGTCGAGGACGTCACCGCCTTCGTGCTTGGCGGCCATGGCGACACCATGGTGCCGCTGGTGCGCTATTCCACCGTCGCGGGCATCCCGCTGCCCGATCTGGTCAAGATGGGCTGGACCTCGCAGGCGCGCATCGACGAGATCGTCGACCGCACCCGCAATGGCGGCGCCGAGATCGTCAACCTCCTGAAGACCGGCTCGGCCTTCTACGCGCCGGCGGCGTCCGCGATCGCGATGGCCGAGAGCTATCTGAAGGACAAGAAGCGTGTGATGCCCTGCGCCGCCTATCTCAACGGGGAATACGGCGTGAAGGACATGTATGTCGGCGTGCCCGTGGTGATCGGCTCCAAGGGCGTCGAGCGCGTGGTCGAGATCGAGCTGGCCGGCAAGGATCGCGAGGCGTTCGACAAGTCGGTCGGCGCGGTGCAGGGTCTGGTCGACGCCTGCAAGAAGATCGCGCCCGATCTACTCGGTCATTGATTTCGTTCAGTTTTCGGCCCCGATCGGGGCCGAAAGCGTTTCTGGGTTGCAGTTCTTTTGGTATGTGGTATGCCAACTACCAAGGTGAACTGTAGAACTCGCCGTAGAGGGTTTTGGGGAGCGTCCCGATGAATATCCATGAATATCAGGCCAAGGCATTGCTGCACGACTTCGGCGTGCCGATCTCGCGCGGCGTACCCGTGCTGAAGCCTGAGGATGCCGAGGTGGCGGCCAAGACGCTTCCCGGCCCGATCTGGGTGGTGAAGAGCCAGATCCACGCCGGCGGCCGCGGCAAAGGCAAGTTCAAGGAGGCCTCCGCCGGCGACAAGGGTGGCGTTCGCATCGCCAAGTCGGTGGCCGAGGTTGCCGCGTTCGCCAAGCAGATGCTCGGCGCGACGCTTGTGACGGTGCAGACCGGGGCGCATGGCAAGCAGGTCAATCGCCTCTACATCGAGGAAGGCTCCGAGATCGACAAGGAGTTCTATCTCTCGATCCTGGTCAACCGCGAGACCTCTGAGGTCTCGTTCGTGGTCTCGACCGAAGGCGGCGTCAACATCGAGGACGTCGCGCACTCGACCCCGGAGAAGATCATCACCTTCTCGGTCGATCCGGCCACCGGCATCATGCCGCATCACGGCCGCACCGTCGCGAAGGCGCTGAACCTTTCCGGCGATCTCGCCAAGCAGGCGGAAAAGCTCGTGAGTCAGCTTTATGCCGCGTTCACCGCCAAGGACATGGCGATGCTGGAGATCAATCCGCTCGTCGTCACCAAGCAGGGACAACTGCGCGTGCTCGATGCCAAGGTGGCGTTCGACGACAACGCCATGTTCCGCCATCCCGAGGTCGCGGCCCTGCGCGACGAGACCGAGGAGGACGCCAAGGAGATCGAGGCCTCGAAATACGACCTCAATTATGTGGCGCTCGACGGCACCATCGGCTGCATGGTCAACGGCGCCGGGCTTGCCATGGCGACCATGGACATCATCAAGCTCTATGGCATGGAGCCCGCGAACTTCCTCGACGTCGGCGGCGGTGCTAGTGTCGACAAGGTGGCCGCGGCGTTCAAGATCATCACCGCGGATCCCAACGTGAAGGGTATCCTGGTCAACATCTTCGGCGGCATCATGAAGTGCGACGTGATCGCCGAGGGTGTCGTCGCTGCGGTCAAGCAGGTTGGCCTGAAGGTGCCGCTGGTGGTGCGGCTCGAAGGCACCAATGTCGAGCAGGGCAAGAAGATCATCAACAATAGCGGTCTCAATGTCCTGCCCGCTGATAATCTCGATGACGCCGCGCAGAAAATCGTGAATGCCGTCAAGGGAGGCTAGCAATGGCTCAGGACCATCTCGCCGCACCGTCACCGCTTCCGGAGCACAAGAAGCTCGGGGTATTTGCGGGTGAATGGGCCGGCGAGGAGGTGGTCTATCCGTCGCGCTGGAACGCGGGCGGTCCCGCCACCTCGCATGTGGTCGCACGCATCGATCTCAACGGCTTTTATCTGATCCAGGACACGCGCCAGACGCGCGACGGCCTGGAGATATTCGCCACCCACGCCCTGTTCACCTATGACCGCGACGACCGGCTCTACAAATTGTTCTGGCACGATTCGCTCGGCTACTACCCGCCGTCGCCGGCGTCCGGGAGCTGGGTCGGCAAGACGCTGACCCTCGTGCGCGGCTCGCTGCGCGGCAACGCGCGTCACCTCTACGAGGTCGTCGACGACAACAGCTACACCATGAAGATCCAGTTCTCGCCCGACGCGGAAGGATGGGCCGACGTGCTCACCGGCGTGTATCGGCGTGTCCACTAAGCCTGATCCGGCTCAAATCAAGTTAAACCTGTCACCGGCGTTTCGCGAAAGCATCTGAAGACATGTCCATCCTGATCGACAACAACACCAAGGTCATCTGCCAGGGTTTCACCGGCAAGAACGGCACCTTCCATTCGGAAGCGGCGATCGCTTACGGGACCAAGATGGTCGGCGGCACTTCGCCCGGCAAAGGCGGCTCGACCCATCTCGGCCTGCCGGTGTTCGACACGGTGCGCGAGGCGCGCGAGAAGACCGGCGCCGATGCGTCGGTGATCTATGTGCCGCCGCCGGGCGCGGCGGACGCGATCTGCGAGGCGATCGATGCGGAGATCCCGCTGATCGTCTGCATCACCGAAGGCATCCCGGTGCTCGACATGGTGCGCGTCAAGCGCTCGCTGTCAGGCTCGAAGTCGCGATTGATCGGGCCGAACTGCCCGGGCGTCATGACCGCCGGCGAATGCAAGATCGGTATCATGCCGGCCAACATCTTCCGGCCCGGCAGCGTCGGGATCGTTTCCCGCTCGGGCACGTTGACCTACGAGGCCGTGTTCCAGACCTCGCAGGAGGGGCTCGGCCAGACCACGGCCGTCGGCATCGGCGGCGACCCGGTCAAGGGCACCGAGTTCATCGATGTACTGGAAATGTTCCTGAAGGACGAGGCTACCAAGTCGATCATCATGATCGGCGAGATCGGCGGCTCGGCCGAGGAGGACGCCGCCCAGTTCATCAAGGACGAAGCCAAGCGCGGCCGCAAGAAGCCGATGGTCGGCTTCATCGCCGGCGTCACCGCCCCTCCCGGCCGCCGCATGGGTCATGCGGGCGCGATCATCTCCGGTGGCAAGGGCGACGCCGGTTCCAAGACCGCGGCCATGGAAGCGGCCGGAATCACCGTTTCTCCGTCGCCCGCACGGCTCGGACATACCCTTGCCGAGAAATTGAAGTCCTGATTCAGTCCTTGGTTCTTTTCGGCGCGAAGTTTAGGATTAAATAGGGTAAACCATCCTATCTCAGCCAGCCGGCCTTCCAGGCCGGCTGCTTGCGCCGTCACTTGCGCGCGAACCGAAAATCACCAGGACGCTATCATGTCTCGCCAGGACGCGAACGCCGCTTTTGCCCTTTCCTCCTTTTTGCAGGGTACCAACGCCACCTACATCGACGATCTCTACGCCCGCTACGAGCAGGACCCGGCATCGGTCGATACGGACTGGCAGGATTTCTTCAAGAGCCTGAAGGACACCCCCGCGGACGTCCAGAAGAACGCGGAAGGCCCGTCCTGGAGCCGTCCCAACTGGCCGGCGACGCCGCGCGACGACCTGACCTCGGCGCTGGACGGCAACTGGGCACAGGTCGAGAAGGCCGTCGGCAATAAGATCGCCGCCAAGGCGCAGGCCAAGGGCGCCGAGCTCTCGGCCGCCGACGTCAACCAGGCGACGCGCGATTCGGTGCGGGCATTGATGCTGATCCGCGCCTACCGCATGCGCGGCCATTTCCACGCCAAGCTCGATCCGCTCGGCATCGAGGCGCCGCGCGACCGCGAAGAGCTCGATCCGCGCACCTACGGGTTCACGGAAGCCGATTTCGACCGCAAGATCTTCCTCGATCACGTGCTCGGGCTCGAATACGGCAACTTGCGCGAGATCGTCGCGATCTGCGAGCGCACCTACTGCCAGACGCTCGGCGTCGAGTTCATGCATATCTCCAATGCTGCGCAGAAGGCATGGATCCAGGAGCGCATCGAGGGTCCGGACAAGGAGATCAGCTTCACCCCTGAGGGGCGCCGTGCGATCCTGAACAAGCTGATCGAGACCGAAGGCTTCGAGAAGTTCTGCGATGTCAAATTCACCGGCACCAAGCGCTTCGGCCTCGATGGCGGCGAGTCGCTGATCCCGGCGCTGGAGCAGATCATCAAGCGCGGCGGCAATCTCGGGGTGAAGGAGATTGTCGTGGGCATGCCGCATCGCGGCCGCCTCAACGTGCTGACCCAGGTGATGGGCAAGCCGCACCGCGCGCTGTTCCACGAATTCAAAGGCGGTTCGGCCAATCCGGACGCGGTCGAAGGCTCCGGTGACGTCAAGTATCATCTGGGCGCATCGTCCGACCGCGAGTTCGACGGCAACAGCATCCATCTGTCGCTGACCGCAAACCCCTCGCATCTCGAGATCGTCGACCCCGTGGTGCTCGGCAAGGTACGCGCCAAGCAGGACCAGCATGGCGATCCGCCGGACATGCGCATTTCGGTGCTGCCGCTCTTGATGCATGGCGACGCGGCGTTCGCCGGACAGGGCGTGGTGGCGGAATGCTTCAGCCTGTCCGACCTGAAGGGTTATCGCACCGGCGGCTCGCTGCACTTCATCGTCAATAACCAGATCGGCTTCACCACCTATCCGCGCTACTCGCGCTCCTCGCCCTATCCGTCCGACGTGGCGAAGATGATCGATGCGCCGATCTTCCATGTGAACGGCGACGATCCGGAAGCGGTGGTGTTCGCGGCCAAGGTCGCGATCGAGTTCCGCCAGAAGTTCCACAAGCCTGTGGTCATCGACATGTTCTGCTACCGCAGGCATGGCCACAACGAGGGCGACGAGCCGGCTTTCACCCAGCCGGTGATGTACAAGAAGATCGCTTCGCATCCGTCTACGCTGGAAATCTATGCCAAGCGGCTGATCGCCGAAGGAGTCGTCACCGAGGGCGAGGTCGAGAAGGCCAAGGCCGACTGGCGCGCCCGGCTCGATGCCGAGTTCGAGGCCGGTGCCAGCTATAAGCCGAACAAGGCCGACTGGCTCGACGGCAAATGGGCCGGCTTCAAGATCGCGGACCAGGAAGAGGATGCGCGCCGCGGCGTCACCGGCGTCGACGTCGCCGTGCTCAAGGACATCGGCCGCAAGATCACCAAGGTGCCGGATGGTTTCCGCGTCCACCGGACCATCCAGCGCTTCCTCGATAACCGTGCGAAAGCAATCGACAGCGGTGTCGGCATCGACTGGGCGACCGGCGAGGCGCTGGCGTTCTGCTCGCTGCTGGAGGAAGGCCATCACGTTCGCCTGTCCGGCCAGGATTCGGAGCGCGGCACCTTCTCGCAGCGCCACTCGGTCTTGATCGACCAGGAGGATGAGAGCCGCTACACGCCGTTCAACCATCTCGGCGTCGACCAGGGCCACTACGAGGTCATCAACTCGCTGTTGTCGGAAGAAGCGGTGCTCGGCTTCGAATACGGCTATTCGCTCGCCGAGCCGAATGCGCTGGCGGTCTGGGAAGCGCAGTTCGGCGATTTCGCCAACGGCGCCCAGGTGGTGTTCGACCAGTTCATCTCGTCGGGTGAGCGCAAATGGCTGCGCATGTCCGGCCTCGTCTGTATGCTGCCGCATGGTTATGAAGGCCAGGGACCGGAACATTCCTCGGCCCGTCTCGAGCGCTATCTGCAGATGTGCGCCGAGGACAACATGCAGGTGGTCTACCCGACCACGCCGGCCAACCATTTCCATGTGCTGCGGCGGCAGTTGCACCGCGAGATCCGCAAGCCGCTGATCATGATGACGCCTAAGTCGCTGCTGCGGCACAAGCGCGCCGTCTCGCGGCTCGAGGAGCTGGCCAAGGGTACGACCTTCCACCGCATCCTCTACGACGACGCCCAGATGCAGGCTGACGAGAAGATCAAGCTGCAGCCGGATGCCAAGATCCGCCGCGTCATCCTGTGCTCGGGCAAGGTCTATTACGACCTCTACGAAGAGCGCGAGAAGCGTGGCATCGACGACATCTATCTGCTGCGGATCGAGCAGCTCTATCCGGTGCCGCTGAAGGCGCTGGTGCAGGAGCTTGGCCGCTTCAAGGGCGCCGAGGTGGTGTGGTGCCAGGAAGAGCCGCGCAACATGGGTGCCTGGCACTTCATCGAGCCTTATCTCGAGTGGGTGCTGAACCAGATCCACGCGCCGAACAGGCGTCCGCGCTACGCCGGCCGCGCGGCCGCCGCGGCGACCGCCACGGGCTTGATGTCGAAGCATCTTGCGCAGCTCAAGGCGTTCCTGGACGAGGCGTTGAACTAACATTCAATCCGTCGTGCCCCGCGAAAGCGGGGCATCCAGTAGTCGGCGCCGCCGCTGCTTGATTGCAGCCGCCGCGGGCTACCGGCTCCTCCGCCCCGGTGCGCCATGGCGCACAAGGCGGAGGATGACAGCTAGAGTTTATGACCGCACAGGTTGTTTTAAGGAAACGAGACCATGACTGAAATCCGCGTTCCGACGCTAGGCGAATCCGTGACCGAGGCCACCATCGGCCGCTGGTTCAAGAAGGCCGGCGATGCCGTTGCCGTCGATGAACCCTTGGTCGAGCTCGAGACCGACAAGGTCACGATCGAGGTGCCGGCGCCTTCCGCCGGCACGCTCGGCGAGATCATCGCCAAGGACGGCGAGACCGTCGCGGTCGGCGCGCTGCTCGGCCAGATCAATGATGGCGCCGCAGGTGCTGTCGCCAAGCCGGCCGCTGCACCGGCGCCGGCCAAGCCAGCGGCTGCACCGCCGCCTCCCCCGGCTGCCGCCGCACCTGCTCCTGCGCCATCAGCACCGAAGGCACTGCCCGCCGATACGCCGCTGGCGCCGTCGGTGCGCAAGCTCTCGGTTGAAAGCGGGATCGATGCCTCCACCGTGCCGGGCTCCGGCAAGGATGGCCGCGTGACCAAGGGCGACATGCTGGCGGCGATCGAGCGGGCGGCTTCCGCGCCGACGCCGGTCTTTCAGCCGGCGGCTTCCGTGCAGGTGCGTGCGCCGTCACCGGCGGATGATGCCGCGCGCGAAGAGCGCGTGAAGATGACGCGGCTGCGCCAGACCATCGCGCGGCGGCTGAAGGATGTGCAGAACACGGCGGCGATGCTGACGACCTTCAACGAGGTCGACATGAGCCACGTCATGGCAATGCGCGCTCAGTATAAGGACGCGTTCGAGAAGAAGCACGGCGTCAAGCTTGGTTTCATGGGCTTCTTCACCAAAGCCTGCGTCCAGGGCTTGAAGGAGATCCCGGCGGCGAACGCCGAGATCGATGGCACCGACCTGATCTACAAGAACTACTACCACGTCGGCATCGCCGTCGGCACCGACAAGGGCCTGGTCGTGCCCGTGGTGCGTGACTGCGACACGAAGTCGATCGCGGAGATCGAGAAATCGATCGCCGATTACGGCCGCAGGGCCCGCGATGGTCAGCTCAAGATCGAGGAGATGCAGGGCGGCACCTTCACCATCACTAATGGCGGCATCTATGGCTCGCTGATGTCGACACCGATCCTGAATGCGCCGCAGTCCGGCATCCTCGGCATGCACAAGATCCAGGAGCGCCCGGTGGTGGTCGGCGGCAAGATCGAGATCCGCCCGATGATGTATCTGGCGCTGTCCTACGATCACCGCGTCATCGACGGCAAGGAAGCGGTGACCTTTCTGGTGCGCGTCAAGGAAAGCCTGGAAGACCCGGCGCGGCTGGTGCTGGATCTCTGATCTTGCTTTCGCACGGCGGCTGAACTCGTTCGGCCGCCGAGACGGTGTTGCGTGAACGTTTAGGGGCGAATGTGACGGATAATGTCGTTGTCATCACCGGCGGCAGCCGCGGCATCGGCCGGGCCGCCGCCATCGCCGCGGCGGCCCGAGGCTTTCGTGTGGTTGTGGGCTATGCCAGCAACCAAGCGTCTGCCAACGAAGTCGTCTCCGCGATCGAGGCCAGCAACGGCAAGGCGATCGCGGTGAAATGCGATGTCGGCAGCGAAGCGGACATCCTCGCGCTGTTCAAGGCGGCCGATGAATTCGGCACGGTGGGCGCGCTGGTCAACAATGCCGGCATCGTCGGGCCGTCGATGCGGGTCGAGGATATGTCAGCCGAGCGCATCCAGCGCATGATGGCAGTCAACGTCACCGGCAGCATTCTGTGCGCCCGCGAGGCGGTGAAGCGGATGTCGACGCGCAACGGCGGCAAGGGCGGCGTCATCGTCAACCTGTCGTCGGTCGCGGCCAAGCTCGGCTCGCCCAACACCTATGTCGACTATGCCGCGTCGAAAGGCGCGGTGGATTCCTTCACCATCGGCCTAGGCTATGAAGTCGCGGCCGAGGGCATTCGCGTCGCCGCGATCAGGCCGGGGCTGATCGATACCGATATCCACGCCTCCGGCGGTGAACCCGATCGCGCCCATCGCCTCGCCCACATGGTGCCGATGAAGCGCGTCGGCACCGCAGAGGAAATCGCCAACGCCATCGTCTGGCTGATGTCGGACGAGGCTTCATATGTGACAAGCGCCATCCTTGATGTCTCAGGCGGCCGCTAATACCTGTCACGAACTTCAGCAGCAGGATCTTTGATATGGCCTCTTATGATCTCGTCGTCATCGGCACCGGCCCCGGTGGATATGTCTGCGCGGTGCGCGCGGCGCAACTTGGCATGAAGGTCGCAGTCGTCGAGAAGAACGCGACGCTCGGTGGCACCTGTCTCAATGTCGGCTGCATGCCGTCGAAAGCGCTGTTGCACGCGTCCGAGATGTTCGAGGAAGCCGCGCATTCCTTCGCCAAGATGGGCGTCAGCGTAGCGGCGCCGAAACTCGACCTGCCCTCGATGATGAACTTCAAGCAGCAGGGCATCGATGGCAATGTCAGGGGCGTCGACTTCCTGATGAAGAAGAACAAGATCGACGTGCTGAAGGGGAGCGGGAAAATCCTTGGCGCGGGCAAGGTCGAGGTTTCCGCTGATGGCAAGGCGCAGACGGTCGAGACCAAGAACATCGTCATTGCCACCGGTTCCGATATCGCGCGGCTGAAGGGCATCGAGATCGACGAGAAGCGCATCGTGTCGTCGACCGGTGCGCTGTCGCTGGAGAAAGTGCCGGAGCGGCTCTTGATCATCGGCGCCGGCGTGATCGGGCTCGAACTCGGCTCGGTGTGGAAGCGCCTCGGCGCGGAGGTAATGGTGGTCGAATTCCTCGACCGCATCCTGCCCGGTATGGATGGCGAGATCGCCAAGCAGTTCCAGCGCATCCTCGAGAAGCAGGGCTTTGCGTTCAAGCTCGGCACCAAGGTGACCGCCGTGGATACCTCAGGCAAGACGCTGTTGGCCAAGGTCGAGCCCGCCGCGGGCGGGCCTTCGGAAACGATCGAAGCCGACGTGGTGCTGGTCTCGATCGGCCGCGTGCCTTACACCGAAGGTCTCGGCCTGAAGGAAGCGGGCGTTGCGCTCGACAATCGCGGGCGCGTCCAGATCGACCCGCATTTCGCGACCACCGTGAAAGGCATCTATGCGATCGGCGACGTCGTTGCCGGGCCGATGCTGGCCCACAAGGCGGAAGATGAAGGCGTGGCGGTTGCCGAGATCATCGCGGGCCAGGCCGGCCATGTGAATTACGACGTTATCCCAGCCGTCGTGTATACCACGCCGGAAGTCTCTTCGGTCGGCAAGGCCGAGGAAGAGCTCAAGCAGGCCGGCATTGCCTATACCGTCGGCAAATTCCCGTTCACCGCCAACGGCCGCTCCAAGGTCAACCAGACCACGGAGGGATTCGTCAAGATTCTCGCAGATGCGAAGACCGATCGGGTGCTTGGCGTGCACATCATCGGCCGCGAAGCCGGCGAAATGATCCATGAAGCCGCGGTTCTCATGGAATTCGGCGGCTCCGCCGAGGATCTGGCGCGCACCTGCCACGCCCATCCGACCCGCTCCGAGGCGATCAAGGAAGCCGCGCTTGCGGTCGGCAAGCGGGCCATCCATATGTGATCGACGCCGGGCCTGGGCAGGATCCGTATAGGATTATGCTCAAAGGTAAAATCTGGCCGGGGTCGAGACAACAGATGCTGCGCCGCCTGCTTCAGCCTTTCTGGGTCCTGCTCGCGATCATCTTCCTGATCGAGGCGTGGCTTTGGGACCATCTCGAGCCGATCGTCGCGCGCGTGGTGGCGATGATCCCGCTGCGCGCGTTCAAGCAGTGGCTTGCCGATCGGGTCGATTCGCTGTCGCCGGCGATGACGCTGATCGTGTTCATCGTGCCGGTGATCCCGCTGTTTCCGCTGAAGCTGGTCGGCCTTTGGCTGCTCGCCCATGAGCACTGGATGAGCGCGATCGGCACCATCCTGTTCGCAAAGTTTCTCGGCGTTGGCGTCACCGCTTTCATCTTCGACGTGACCCGGCCGAAGCTTCTGGAGATGCCCTGGTTCGAGGCGCTCTATGATTTCGTGCTGAGGATGCGGGCGAAAGCGGCCGCGCTGGTCGATCCGATCAAGCAGCGTATCCTTGAGATCCTGCGCGGCGACGGCAACGGCTGGTCGGCGCGAACGTTCCGGCTGATCGCGCGCTTTCGCAGGAGCGTGCACCAAGCGCGGTGATTCTCTCTGCCGTCATCGCCGCGGCTTACTGGATGCCCCGCTTTCGCGGGGCATGACAATCCTATGGACCCGCGTATCGACGCATTGATCGACTCAATGCAGATGCAGCAGATGCGGCGAATACAGGCCCAGCGCGGTGATGACGATGCCCGCGAGCGTCAGTAGGCCTGAAATCCAGGCCAGCGCGAGGATGCCGGTGATGATGGTCGCCGATGCCAGCACGATCGCGATCTGGAAGGCGGCGGAGGCGATCTCGAAGTGGTGGTATTTTGCCGTCGCCTCGTCGCGCTGATGCTCGGCATGTTTGGCGCGTTCGGCGAGCTGCTCGGTGCCTTCGCCAGTCTCGGGCTCCGAGCGATAGCGGGCCGCCGTCTTCTGCCAGTCCTCGATCTGCTTCTGAATGGTCGCCCTGACGGCATCGTCTGTTGTGGTGGCAAGGGTGAGCTTGGCCTGCTCGGCGGCCGCCTGCACTGCGGTGCGGCGGATGCTCTTGGCCTGGAAGAACGCCCACAGGTTCGACGCCTCGACGTTCTTGCTGATCGATTCGGTCTGCGCCCCCTTGCCCAGCGTCTCCGAGAGCGCCAGGAACAGCGCGATCACGGCAATCAACAGCGCGATCTTCTTGTTCTCGCCGGAAGCATGCTCGGCGTGCTCGGCATGCTCCATACTCTCATGTGCGCTCATGATTCCCCTCTCCGATATGACCCGCCGTCACGATTGCCGAAACGACATCGCTTACGCAAGTGCCAAGCGGATGTGACGCGAGCGTGTCAGATGAACACGGCATCGCCCCTCGCATGAGGAAAACGCGTCAAGACAGAAGCGGAATTAGCCCCGCGGATGCGCGGAGCGATAGACCTCGAGCAGCCGCTCCGAATCGATGCCGGTATAGATTTGCGTCGTCGAGAGCGAGGCGTGGCCGAGCAATTCCTGGATCGCCCGCAAATCGCCGCCGCGGCTGAGCAGGTGGGTCGCGAACGAATGCCGTAGCGCGTGCGGAGTGGCGCTGTCGGGCAGGCCGAGCGCGCCGCGCAGCCGCTCCATGGCGAGCTGGATGATGCGCGGGCTCAAGGGGCCGCCGCGGGCGCCGACGAACATCGGGCCGGTGGGCGGCAGCGGATGCGGGCAGATCGCCGCGTAGTCGGCAATGAGCTGCAACACGTTTTGCAGCACCGGCACCATGCGGGTCTTGTTGCCCTTGCCGGTCACGACCAGCACGTCGCCTTCGCCGGGCTTCGGCACGTCGCGACGTTTCAAGCCGAGCGCCTCGGAGATGCGCAGGCCCGAGCCATAGAGCAGCGCCATCACGGCGGCGTCGCGCACCAGCACCCAGGTCTCCCGGGCCTCGCCGGCGCGCTCGTCGGCATCGGCAAAGCGTTTTGCCGCTGCCACGTGGATGGGCTTCGGCAGGCTCTTTGCAACCTTGGGCGCGCGAATCGCGGAGAGGGCGCCGACCTTGCCTTTGCCTTCGCGCTCGAGGAACCGGCCGAACGAGCGCAGGCCCGCCAAGGCGCGCATCAGCGAACGCCCGGCGATATCGTCGGCGCGGCGCATCGCCATGAACGCCCTGATGTCGGTGGCTTCCAGCGCCGCAAAACCCTGCAGCGTCACCTGCGTGCCCCAGTGCTGGGCGAGAAAGGCGAGGCATTGGCGGACATCGCGAGCATAGGCCTCCAGTGTTTTCGGCGACAATCGCCGTTCGGCACGCAGATGCGATAGCCAGTGCGCCATCTCTTGCGTGACGGTTTCGTCGGCGCAGTCGAGTTCGATCAAGGGAACGGCGGGAAGCGCTTTGGCCATGGACCTGTCTTATGGACCTGTCTTGACGGACCTGTCTTGGAGGCGATGGTTTAAGCCATTATATCGCATCGCTTTCGTTTACCGTTCGCTAACTTGCGCCGGCCGCTCTAACCTCCAAGTCTACCTCCAAGTCGAGCAATCGGAACTCTTGATTCCCTGAATGGATACTGCGCGCAGCCACGCTTCCTCTATCACGCCGACCTCCATGGTCGATGTGCTGGTCCCGGTCGCGCTGGACCAGACCTATTCCTATCGCGTGCCGCGCGGCATGGATCTGAAGGCCGGCGATGTCGTCGCCGTGCCGCTCGGTGCGCGCGAGGTGATGGCGGTAGTGTGGGCGGAAAATGCAAAGCCCGATCCGCGGCTGCACAACCGGCTAAAGGATGTCAGCGAGAAGCTCGACCTGCCGCCGCTGAAACCGGAGCTGCGCGCGCTCGTCGATTGGGTTGCCAATTACACGCTGTCCGCGCGCGGCATGGTGCTGCGGATGACGCTGCGCATGGGCGAAAATCTCGGCCCTGAGCGGATGCGTCTGGGCGTGCGGCTGGTCGGAGAGCCGCCGCGGCGAATGACGCCGGCACGGCGGCGGGTGATCGACGTGCTCGCGGACCGCCTGCTGCATGGCAAGTCGGAGGCGGCGAGGGAAGCCGGCGTGAGCAGTGGCGTCATCGATGGCCTCGTCGATGAGGGCACCTTGACGGTCGAGCCGATGCCGCCCCCACCAGCGCCGCCCATGCCCGATCCGGATTACGCGCAGCCGGACTTCTCACACCAGCAACGCGCCGCCGCCGACGCGATGCGGACGCTGGCGGCGAGCGGCAGTTTTCATGTGGCCCTGCTCGATGGCGTCACTGGATCGGGCAAGACCGAGGTCTATTTCGAGGCGATCGCCGAAAATATCCGCCGTAACAGGCAGTCGCTGATCCTGATGCCGGAGATCGCGCTGACCGGCCAGTTCCTCGATCGCTTCGCGCAGCGCTTCGGCGTGCGTCCGCTGGAATGGCATTCCGAGCTCTCGCCGCGCACCCGCGCCCGCAATTGGGCAGCGATCTCGGGCGGAGAGGCGCCGGTGGTGGTCGGCGCGCGCTCGGCGCTGTTCCTGCCCTATGCCGATCTCGGGCTCATCATCGTCGATGAGGAGCACGACCAAGCCTACAAGCAGGACGACGGCGCGCATTACCATGCCCGTGACATGGCCGTCGTGCGCGCGCATATCGCCAAGATCCCGATCGTGCTCGCCTCCGCCACGCCGTCGATCGAGAGCGAGGTCAATGCGCGCAAGGGGCGTTATCAGCGCATTGCACTGCCCTCGCGCTTCGGCGGCCAGCACATGCCGCAGATCGAGGCCATCGACCTGCGGCGCGAGCCGCCGGCGCGTGGCCGCTTCATCTCGCCGCGGCTCGCCGAGCAGATTCGTTACGCGGTGGAACGGCGCGAGCAGGCGCTATTGTTCCTCAATCGCCGCGGCTATGCGCCGCTGACGCTGTGCCGCGCCTGCGGACACCGTTTTGCCTGCACCATCTGCGACGCTTGGCTGGTCGATCACCGTTTCCGCCAGCGCCTGGTCTGCCACCACTGCGGCTTCTCGATGCCGCGCCCGAACATCTGCCCGCATTGCGCGGCGGAAGAATCGCTGGTGGCGGTCGGTCCGGGGGTTGAGCGGCTGCAGGAAGAGGCCGCGGCGCTGTTTCCCGGCGCGCGCACCATGGTGCTCTCCAGCGACCTCATCACCTCGATCGAGACCATGCGCAGCGAGCTCAACGAGATCGCCGAAGGTCGCGTCGACATCATCATCGGCACCCAGCTTGTGGCGAAAGGCCACAATTTCCCGCGCCTCAACCTGGTCGGCGTCGTCGATGCCGATCTGGGCCTCGGCAATGGCGATCCGCGCGCGGCCGAGCGCACGTTCCAGCTCCTCAACCAGGTGATCGGGCGCGCCGGCCGCGACCAGGGCCGCGGCGTCGGGTATCTGCAGACCCATCAGCCCGAACATCCCGTGATGAAGGCGCTGGTCGCCAATGACCGCGAAGCGTTCTACGCCAGCGAGATCGAATCGCGCGAACGCACCGGCTATCCGCCGTTCGGGCGACTGGCGAGCCTGATTATCTCGGCGGGCGACCGGCCCACGGCGGAAGGCTTTGGGCGCAAGCTGGCCTCGGTCGCGCCGCTCGACGAACGCATCCAGGTGCTCGGCCCGGCGGAGGCGCCGCTTGCGGTGATCAAGGGTCGCTATCGATTCCGCCTGCTGGTGAAGTCGCTGCGCTCGGTCGATCTGTCCCAGTACCTGCGCGAATGGCTGGCGGCCGGGCCGAAGACCACGGGGAACCTCAAGCTCGAGGTCGACGTCGATCCGCAGAGCTTCTTGTAAAGCTTGTCCCGGAGCCTCAGCCGTCATTGCGAGACGCGAAGCGGCGAAGCAATCCATGTCTCCACAAGCGGCGAGATGGATTGCTTCGCGGAGCCTGTCATCGGGCGCGCATTCGCGCGACCCGTTGGCTCGCAATGACGGGGGAGGGCGCGTGAAAAAGCCTGCCGTCACTTCTGACGGCAGGCCCTCATCGGTGCGCGGAAAGTTCCGCGACCGTACTCTACGCAACGCTTACCGAAACTGGTCGGAAACGGCGCCTGAAGGACGCCTTTAAGAGACGACCTCGGCGGTGACACGGCCGACGCCGGAACCAGTCAGGCCGATGGCACGGGCGGCGCCCGTGGAGAGATCGAGCACGCGGCCGCGGATGAACGGGCCACGATCATTGATGGTGACGATCACGCTGCGGCCGCCATGGGTCACGCGCAGCTTGGTGCCGAACGGCAGGCTGCGATGGGCTGCGGTCATGGCGTTCTGGTTGAAGCGCTGACCGGAGGCGGTGCGGCTGCCGGATTCGTTGCCGTAGAAGGACGCTACGCCCGAGAAGCTGCGGCCGCCGGTGCTGGGCGTGAACGCCGCATTGGCATCGCGCGAGGACGCACCGTCGGTTACGGCGCGGGCCTGGTGATGATGGTGGTGATGGCGATGATGGTGGTGCCGGGATTTAGCCGACGCTTCGGTGATGCTGCCACCAACCAGGAAAGTTGCAGCGACGACAGCCAGCGCCGCGCGCGACGACCGGGTTGCGTTGCCCCGAGCCGACTTCTTGTATTTCAGCATTCAAGACCCTCAAACAGTATTGCCACATAAGTGGCAAATGGAACCCCCGTCCCTTCGTTGACGAAGGCCGTGTGATTTCGCAATGAGGCATGAATTGGGCAGTAAATTCGGAATGTATCAGACTGAAATATCTTGTTACTGCAGGGGCTCTGTCGGACAGCTTCCGCTAATCTTCGGCCTTAACCAAATTTTAACCAAATGAATACTTACGAATACTGTTGATTCACGTCTAGGAAAGGTTTCCGCAAGTAATCACGAAATGGAGAGCAAGCGGCGGTTTTGTTCCGTTGCAGGAACTCTGGCCTGGCATGCGATTGCCAACGGAACGATCGGCGGCCTCCCTGCCTGGCGGCTAAAATTCCTGCGCGCAGAATTTTGCTCGGCAAGGTCCTCGCGGCGCTTCGTTGCGGCCGTGCGACAAGGCATCACCTACATGTGACGTCATGTTGCACCTGCGCGCCTGCCATGCTAGCAAAGCCGCGATTTTAACGATCCCGGCACTCCGCGTGTCGGTCGAAAATCGAAGTCCCGCTTGAATTCCAAGGGCTTGGATCGCTAGGCGCCGCTGCAGCGGCGACGGTTTTTCCCTTGCGAATTTGACAGCAAAAAAGAGCGCGTCTGTGGCTGCTGAAGATCCGTCCGTTTCGGGAGTTGCCGGTCGTTACGCAACGGCCCTGTTTGATCTGGCTCGCGACGAAAAGTCCGTCGATGCCGTGAAGTCCGATCTCGATAAATTCAATGCCCTTCTGAATGAGAGCGCCGATCTGAAGCGCCTCGTCCGCAGCCCGGTGTTTTCCGCCGAAGCGCAATTGAAGGCGCTCTCCGCGGTGCTCGACAAGGCCGGCATTTCCGGCATCACTGCCAAGTTCCTGAAAGTGCTCACCTCCAATCGCCGCTTGTTTGCGGTCGCGGACGTGATCCGCGCCTACAACGCGCTGGTGGCGAACTTCAAGGGCGAGGCGACCGCCGAGGTCACCGTCGCGGAAGCGCTCAATGACAAGAATCTCGACGCGCTGAAGACCGCACTGAAGTCGGTGACGGGCAAGGACGTCGCGCTCAACGTGAAGATCGATCCCTCCATCATCGGCGGCCTTGTGGTCAAGGTCGGTAGCCGCATGGTGGATAGTTCGCTTCGCACCAAACTCAATTCGATCAAGCACGCGATGAAAGAGGCAGGCTGATGGACATCCGCGCCGCGGAAATTTCCGCGATCCTCAAGGACCAGATCAAGAATTTCGGCCAGGAGGCCGAGGTCACCGAAGTCGGCCAGGTGCTGTCGGTCGGTGACGGTATCGCCCGCGTCTACGGGCTGGACAACGTCCAGGCCGGTGAAATGGTCGAGTTCGAGAACGGCACCCGCGGCATGGCGCTCAACCTCGAAAACGACAACGTCGGCATCGTGATCTTCGGCGCCGACCGCGAGATCAAGGAAGGCCAGACCGTCAAGCGCACCCGCGCCATCGTCGACACGCCGGTCGGCAAGGGCCTGCTCGGCCGCGTCGTCGATGCGCTCGGCAACCCGATCGATGGCAAGGGTCCGATCCAGGCTGACAAGCGCATGCGCGTCGACGTGAAGGCGCCGGGCATCATTCCGCGCAAGTCGGTGAACGAGCCGATGGCGACCGGTCTGAAGGCGATCGATGCGCTGATCCCGATCGGCCGCGGCCAGCGTGAGCTGATCATCGGCGACCGCCAGACCGGCAAGACCGCGATCGCGCTCGATACCATCCTCAATCAGAAGCCGCTCAACGCCCAGCCGGACGAGAGCATTAAGCTGTATTGCGTCTACGTCGCGGTCGGCCAGAAGCGTTCCACCGTCGCGCAGTTCGTGAAGGTGCTCGAAGAGCAGGGCGCGCTGGAATACTCCATTGTGGTTGCCGCCACCGCATCGGACCCGGCGCCGATGCAGTACATCGCGCCGTTCACCGGTTGCACGATGGGCGAATATTTCCGCGACAACGGCATGCACGCGGTCATCATCTATGACGATCTGTCGAAGCAGGCCGTCGCTTATCGCCAGATGTCGCTGCTGCTGCGCCGCCCGCCGGGCCGCGAAGCCTATCCGGGCGACGTGTTCTATCTGCACTCCCGCCTGCTCGAGCGCGCCGCCAAGCTCAACAAGGAGCATGGTTTGGGCTCGCTGACCGCCCTGCCGGTGATCGAAACCCAGGCCAACGACGTGTCGGCCTACATCCCGACCAACGTGATCTCGATTACCGACGGCCAGATCTTCCTGGAAACCGACCTGTTCTTCCAGGGCATCCGCCCCGCGGTAAACGTCGGTCTGTCGGTGTCGCGCGTCGGATCGTCGGCGCAGACCAAGGCGATGAAGAAAGTCGCCGGCAAGATCAAGGGCGAGCTCGCGCAGTACCGTGAAATGGCGGCGTTCGCGCAGTTCGGCTCCGACCTCGACGCCTCGACCCAGCGCCTGCTCAACCGCGGCTCGCGCCTGACCGAACTGTTGAAGCAGCCGCAGTTCTCGCCACTGAAGATGGAAGAGCAGGTCTGCGTGATCTGGGCCGGCACCAACGGCTATCTCGATCCGCTGCCGCTCAACAAGGTGCGCGCCTTCGAGGATGGCCTGCTGTCGCTGCTGCGCGGCAAGAATGCCGACATCCTCGACGCGATCCGCGATAGCCGCGACCTCAATGACGACGTTGCCGCCAAGCTGAAGAACGTGGTCGAAGGTTTCGCCAAGACGTTTGCCTAAACGTCGTCGCGGCCGGACAAGGTGCGAAGCTGGTCTTCGCGCCTGTGGCTCTCGGCTGACGAGAAGCGGATGCCCGGCGCAGGCGCCGGGCAGAACAATGGGATAGGCTAGCGGTCGGATCGCCCGATCGGATCGCCGGGGTGGACGAAGAATGGCGTCACTGAAAGACATGCGGGTCCGCATCGCCTCGACCAAGGCGACGCAGAAGATCACCAAGGCCATGCAGATGGTGGCGGCGTCAAAGCTGCGCCGCGCGCAGACCGCTGCCGAGGCCGCTCGGCCCTATGCAGACAAGATGGGCGCCGTGATCGGCAATATCGCCAGCGCCGCCGCAGGCTCGCCCGGCGCGCCGGCGCTGCTCGCCGGGACGGGCAGGGACCAGGTGCATCTGCTCCTGGTCTGCACCGGCGAACGTGGCCTTTGCGGCGCGTTCAACTCCGCGATCGTGCGGTTGGCGCGCGAGCACGCGCTGTCGCTGCTCGGTCAGGGCAAGGAAGTCAAATTCTTCTGCGTCGGCCGCAAGGGCTATGAGCAGCTTCGCCGCCTGTTCGAACGGCAGATCGTCGAGCATATCGACCTGCGCGCGGTGCGGCAGCTCGGCTTCGTCAATGCCGAGGACATCGCCAAGAAAGTACTGGCGCGCTTCGATGCCAGCGAATTCGACGTCTGCACGCTGTTCTATTCGCAGTTCAAGTCGGTGATCGCGCAAGTCCCGACCGCGCAGCAGGTCATTCCGCTGGTGGTGGAAACGCCGGCCGGAAACGGCGGCGCTGCGACCGCTTACGAATACGAGCCGGAAGAGGACGAGATCCTCGCCAACCTGTTGCCGCGCAACCTCGCGGTGCAGGTCTTCCGCGCACTCCTGGAAAACAACGCCTCGTTCTACGGCGCGCAGATGAGCGCGATGGACAACGCGACCCGCAACGCCGGTGAAATGATCCGCAAGCAGACGCTGGTCTACAACCGAACCCGTCAGGCGATGATCACCAAGGAACTGATCGAAATCATTTCCGGCGCCGAGGCGGTCTAACCAAGGGAGCGCGAAATGGCTTACGTCACATCGGCTACCACCAAGGGCGGACGCAACGGCCGCTCCATGCTCGACAATGGCGGGCTGGCGCTCGCAATGGCACTGCCGAAGGAATTGGGCGGCGCCGGCGACGGCCACAATCCCGAGCAGCTTTTTGCGCTGGGCTATTCGGCCTGCTTTGGCCAGGCCATCCTCGTGGTCGCCAAGAACCATGGCGTCGACGGCCAGGCGGCAAAGGTCACCGCCGACGTGACGCTCAAGACCGATGGCGGCTTTTCGCTCGCCGTCGAACTCAAGGTTTCAATCCCAGGCGCGGACAAGGCCAAGGTCCAGGCGCTGGTCGAGGAAGCTCACACGGTGTGCCCGTATTCGAAGGCCACCAAAGGTAATATCCCGGTCAAGCTGACCGTGGTCTGAAATTCGGATCGAAGGAGACAGAGTAAATGGCTACAGCAGCCAACCAGATCGGTCGCGTCACCCAGGTTATGGGCGCCGTCGTCGACGTCCAGTTCGAGGGCCACCTGCCGGCGATTCTCAACTCGCTGGAAACCAAGAACGGTGGCAGCCGTCTCGTGCTCGAGGTGGCGCAGCATCTCGGCGAATCCACCGTGCGGACGATCGCGATGGATACGACCGAAGGTCTGGTGCGCGGCCAGGAAGTGACCGATACCGGCGAGCCGATCAGGGTGCCGGTCGGCGTCGGCACGCTCGGCCGCATCATCAACGTCATCGGCGAGCCGATCGACGAAGCCGGCCCGATCAAGGCCGAAGACGTGCGTGCGATCCACCAGGAGGCGCCGAGCTATACCGACCAGTCGACCGAGGCGGAAATTCTCGTCACCGGCATCAAGGTCGTCGATTTGCTCGCGCCTTACGCCAAGGGCGGCAAGATCGGCCTGTTCGGCGGCGCCGGCGTCGGCAAGACCGTGCTGATCCAGGAGCTGATCAATAACGTCGCGAAAGCCCACGGCGGTTACTCGGTGTTCGCCGGCGTCGGCGAGCGCACCCGCGAAGGCAACGACCTCTATCACGAGTTCATCGAGTCCAAGGTCAACGCGGACCCGCGCAATCCCGATCCGAGCGTGCAGTCGAAATGCGCGCTGGTGTTCGGCCAGATGAATGAACCGCCGGGCGCACGCGCGCGCGTCGGCCTCACCGGCCTCACGGTGGCCGAGCATTTCCGCGACCAGGGTCAGGACGTGCTGTTCTTCGTCGACAACATCTTCCGCTTCACGCAGGCCGGCTCCGAAGTGTCGGCGCTGCTCGGCCGCATCCCGTCGGCGGTGGGTTACCAGCCGACGCTTGCGACCGACATGGGTGCGCTGCAGGAGCGTATCACCACCACCCAGAAGGGCTCGATCACTTCGGTGCAGGCGATCTACGTGCCGGCCGACGACTTGACCGACCCGGCGCCGGCGACCTCCTTCGCCCATTTGGACGCCACCACCGTGCTGTCGCGCGCGATCTCGGAGAAGGGCATCTACCCGGCGGTGGATCCGCTCGACTCGACCTCGCGCATGCTGTCGCCGCTGGTCGTCGGCGAGGAGCATTACAACACCGCGCGCATGGTGCAGCAGGTGCTCCAGCGCTATAAGTCGCTGCAGGACATCATCGCCATCCTCGGCATGGACGAACTTTCGGAAGAGGACAAGCTGACGGTGGCCCGCGCCCGCAAGATCGAGCGCTTCCTGTCGCAGCCCTTCCATGTTGCCGAAGTCTTCACCGGCTCGCCGGGCAAGTTCGTCGAGCTCGCCGACACCATCAAGGGCTTCCGCGGCCTGTGCGAAGGCAAGTACGACCACCTGCCGGAGGCTGCCTTCTACATGGTCGGCACCATCGAAGAGGCGGTCGAGAAGGGCAAGAAGCTGGCTGCCGAAGCAGCTTAAGGGGCGAATGGCGAATAGGGAGTGGCGAGTTAGCGCTGGCTCCCCGACTTCGCCACTCACCATTCGCTATTCGCTATTCGCAGGTACACCATGGCCACCTTCCACTTCGATCTCGTCTCCCCCGAAGCGCTCGCTTTCTCCGGCGAGGTCGATCAGGTCGACGTTCCCGGCGCGGAAGGTGATTTCGGCGTGCTCGCCGGTCACGCACCGGTCGTGGCGGCAGTCCGTCCGGGCATCCTGACCATCACGACCGGCGCCACGCATCAGAAGATGGTGGTGCTCGGCGGTCTGGCCGAAGTCTCCGACAATCGCCTGACCGTGCTCGCCGATGTCGCGACCTCGATCCAGGAGGTCGATCGCGCCCAGTTCAGGGAAACCATCGCTGAGATGGAAGAAAATCTGAAAGAGAAGCACGGCTCGGAGCTCGACCGCGAAATCGAGCGGCTCGACCATTTCAAGAGTATCGAGCACATCCTCAACGCAACCGCTATGCACTAGGCCCCGGTGCACTGCGCCGGGGCCGAACAAAAATCTTGAACGACCCGGCGTCCGTCACATCGTGGCGGGCGAAAGTTTCCGAGCCGCCGAATTTCAGCATTGCGCTCGCCTAGCGGCGCTTCGCCCTGCTTGAGACCGCGGCGTTGGCATCCACCGCCGGCGCCAAGCGACTCGCGGAACGCTCTTGTCATCGATCAGAAGTCCATCGGCGGCATTGTAGGCGTCTGCTCGGACTTCTTCGGCTTGTCGGCGACCAATGCTTCCGTCGTGATCAGGAGCGAGGCAACCGATGCCGCGTCCTGCAATGCGGTGCGAACCACCTTCGCCGGATCGATCACGCCGGCGCGTACCAGGTCCTCGTACTCGCCGGTCGCGGCATTGAAGCCCCAACTATAGTCGGCGCGCTCCAGGAGCTTGCCGACCACCAGCGAACCGTCCTCGCCGGCATTCTCGACGATCTGGCGCGCCGGTATCTGTAAGGCGCGACGCACGATTTCGACACCGGCCTTCTGATCGGCATTGGTAATCTTGATCCTCTCCAGCGCCTTCGAGGCGCGCAGCAGCGCCACGCCGCCGCCGGGAAGGATGCCTTCCTCGACTGCCGCGCGGGTGGCGTGCAGCGCGTCCTCGACCCGGTCCTTGCGCTCCTTCACCTCTATTTCGGTCGCGCCGCCGACCCGGATCACGGCGACGCCCCCGGCGAGTTTGGCCAGCCGCTCTTCCAGCTTCTCCCGATCATAGTCGGAGGTGGTTTCTTCGATCTGCGCCCTGATCTGGGCGGCCCGTGCCTCGATGTCCTTCTTGGCGCCGGAGCCATCGACGATGGTCGTACTCTCCTTTTCGATCACGACCTTCTTGGCACGGCCGATCATGTTCAGCGTGACATTCTCGAGCTTGATGCCGAGATCCTCCGAGATCGCGGTGCCGCCGGTGAGGATGGCGATATCCTCGAGCATCGCTTTGCGGCGATCGCCGAAACCCGGCGCCTTCACCGCGGCGACCTTCAAGCCGCCGCGCAGCTTGTTGACGACGAGCGTCGCCAGCGCCTCGCCCTCGATGTCCTCAGCGACGATGAGCACCGGCTTGCCGGACTGCACCACCGCTTCCAGCAGCGGCAACATCGATTGCAGCGTGACCAGCTTCTTCTCGTGAGTGAGGACATAGGGCTCTTCGAGCTCGACCTTCATCTTCTCGGCATTGGTGACGAAATAGGGCGAGATGTAGCCGCGGTCGAACTGCATGCCCTCGACCACTTCCAGCTCGGTGTTGAGGCTCTTTGCCTCCTCGACCGTGATCACGCCTTCATTGCCGACCTTCTGCATCGCATCGGCAAGGAAGCGGCCGATCTCGGCATCTCCGTTGGCGGAGATGGTGCCGACCTGGGCGATCTCATCATTGGAGATGATCTTCCTGGCATGGGCCTTGAGGTCGGCGACGATCGCGTCGACCGCGAGGTCGATGCCGCGCTTCAGATCCATTGGATTCATGCCGGCGGCGACCGACTTGGCGCCCTCCCTGACGATCGCCTGTGCGAGCACAGTTGCGGTGGTGGTGCCGTCACCCGCGATGTCGCTGGTCTTGGACGCGACTTCCCGCACCATCTGTGCGCCCATGTTCTCGAACTTGTCCTCGAGCTCGATCTCCTTGGCGACGGTGACGCCATCCTTGGTGATGCGCGGTGCTCCAAAGGATTTTTCCAGCACGACGTTGCGGCCCTTCGGTCCGAGCGTCACCCTGACCGCATTCGCCAGCAGATCTACGCCACGCAGCATGCGCTCGCGGGCTTCGGTTGAGAACTTCACGTCTTTCGCGGCCATGACGTTTTCTCCTCTCCCCTTGATGGATCAACTGCGTTCTATCGTCCTTGCTTGAGCATCGTCGTTTTCGGGAAAGCGGTATCCACTTTTTCCGGATCGTACTCTAAGCGGCCTTCCGCGCGGCCTCGGTCGTCCGGCCTGGGCCGAGAGGATTGCTCTCCTCCATGATGTCACAGGACCGGGAAGCCGGGAACCCGTCCCGGGGGCGGAGGTCGGGTAGAGCCGGCCCAGAGGCGCAGCGGCCCGACCAGAGGAACGATGGTGAGGTGCAGGCGTTCATCTAACCAAAGGGCGGGCGTTTCTATGGATAGATCAGCCGCAGGTAGTGAACTCGCGCAGGCAGCGCAGTTGCTGCGTCGCTCCGCCGTTCGCGAAGGCAGGCCATTTCCCTTAGGCGCCAGCTGGGATGGCCTTGGTGTCAACTTCGCGCTGTTTTCAGCGCACGCCACCAAGGTGGAGCTGTGCCTGTTCGATGACACAGGCCAAACCGAGGTCGAGCGGCTCGAGCTTCCCGAATATACCGACGAAGTCTGGCACGGCTATCTGCCGACCGCGCGTCCAGGATTGGTTTATGCCTATCGCGTCCATGGTCCCTATGAACCGGACGCCGGCCATCGCTTCAATCCGAACAAGCTGGTGATCGACCCCTACGCCCGGCAATTGGTCGGACAGCTGCAATGGGGCCCTGAACTGTTCGGCTACAAGATCGGCGATCCCGACAACGACAAATCGTTTGATGACCGCGACAATGTCCATCTCGTGCAGAAGTGCCGGGTGATCGATCCCGCTTTCACCTGGGGGCGTGACCGCAAGCCCGCGACACCGTGGGAGCGCACCATCATCTACGAGATGCATGTGAAAGGCTTCACCAAGCTGCATCCATTGGTGCCGGAGGCCGATCGCGGCACGTTCGCCGGCCTCGCCTGCCCAAACGTATCAGCGTATCTGCGCTCGCTCGGCGTCACCAGCGCCGAGCTGCTGCCGATGCATGCCTTTGTCGACGACAGCTATCTGGTCGACAAGGGTCTGCGCAATTATTGGGGCTACAACTCGCTCGCTTTTTTCGCGCCGGATCCGCGCTATCTGCGCACGCTCTGGGCGACCGAGTTCAAGGAGATGGTCAACCAATTCCATGCCCACGGCATCGAGGTGATCCTCGACGTGGTCTATAACCACACTGCCGAAGGCAACGAGCTCGGACCGACGCTGTCCTTCAAGGGCATCGATAACGCGAGCTATTATCGGCTGCTGCCCGATCAGAAGCGCTACTACGTCAACGATACCGGTACCGGAAACACCGTCAATCTATCGCACCAGCGCGTGCTGCAGATGGTCGCCGACTCCTTGCGTTATTGGGCAACGGAGATGCGCGTCGACGGCTTCCGTTTCGATCTTGCCACCATTCTCGCACGCGAACCCTACGGCTTCGACGAGGGCGGCAGCTTCCTCGATGCCTGTCGGCAGGACCCGGTGCTCTCCAGCGTCAAGCTGATCGCGGAGCCATGGGACATCGGCCCCGGCGGCTACCAGGTCGGCCAGTTCGCGCCGGGCTGGGCGGAATGGAACGACAAATTCCGCGACACCGTGCGAAGCTTCTGGAAGGGGGATGCCGGACAGGTCGCCGATTTCGTCAAGCGCATCACCGGGTCGGGAGACCTGTTCAACAAGCGCGGCCGCA
Organism: Bradyrhizobium sp. Arg237L; assembly: GCF_029990105.1. NCBI lineage: Bacteria > Pseudomonadati > Pseudomonadota > Alphaproteobacteria > Hyphomicrobiales > Nitrobacteraceae > Bradyrhizobium > Bradyrhizobium sp. Arg237L. The sequence goes on from NZ_JAQMIL010000023.1 coordinate 67,926, forward strand.
AACCGTGGGCGAGCGTCAACTTTGTCACCGCCCATGATGGCTTCACCCTCAACGATCTGGTCTCGTACAACGACAAGCACAACGAGGCCAATGGGGAGAACAACCAGGACGGCCATTCCAACAATTACTCGTGGAATCACGGCGTCGAAGGTCCAACACAGGATGCGGAGATTGTCGCGCTGCGCGAGCGGCAGAAGCGCAATTTCCTTGCCACGATGATCTTGTCGCACGGCACGCCGATGCTGCTCGCCGGCGACGAATTCGGTCACAGCCAGAAGGGCAACAACAACGCCTATGCGCAGGACAACGAGACCACTTGGCTCGATTGGATGAAGATATCGCCTGGAGGGCGCGCCTTGCGCGAATTCACGCGAAAGCTGATCGCGATGCGCAAGGCGTTTCCGATCCTTTATCGGAGCCGTTTTCTGATCGGCACTCACAATGAGGAGCTTGATGTCAAGGACGTGACCTGGCTCGCCCCGTCGGGCGAGGAAATGACCGTCGAGCAGTGGCAGGACGGCAATGTGCGCTGTTTTGGATTGCTGCTTGATGGTCGCGCCCAGGAGACCGGCATCAAACGCCGCGGATCGGACGCGACCCTGTTGTTGATCTACAACGCCCATTTCGACGTCGTGAACTTTACGCTGCCGAAAGTCCCGGAAGGACAGCACTGGCAGGGGCTGATCGACACCAACCAGCCGGAAGGGCAACTGCCGAGCTTTCCGTTCGGCCACGTCTATGCCGTGACCGGACGCTCGATGCTGGCGTTCGGTCTCGCGAGCGAAGACAGCGCCATGCGCCGCTTGCGGCATGGCATCGGCACCATCCTTGATGTCGCCGAGCTCCCGCTATCCGAGTAATGGGTTCACCTGGACGAGGTGAGGTTCCGCAATCCGGTCTCAGCGCGCTTGCGCAAAGGCGGCGAAGCTGCCGGCGACATGCCGGTACACTTCGCGGCGGAACGGCACGACGAGGTCGGGGACGCGGTCGAGCTGCTCCCAGCGCCAGGCGTCGAATTCGGCCGGCTGTCCGTTGCGCGGTGTCAGCGGGTCGATCTCCGCGTCGCGCCCGGTGAAGCGCAGCGCGAACCATTTTTGCCGCTGTCCGTGGAATTTGCCGAGACGATGCGGCGGTCCGTTGTAAGGCGGGAATTCGTAAGTGACCCAGTCGGTCTCGCCGAGATAGTCGGCGGAGACCGCACCCGTCTCCTCCCAGAGTTCACGCATGACCGTTTGGCGCGGTTCTTCGCCAGCATCGATGCCGCCCTGCGGCATCTGCCATTCGAGCCCGGGAAGGATGATTTCCGGACCATCGTCCCGGAAGCGATGGCCGATCAGCACGCGGCCGGACATGTTGAACAGCGCGATCCCGACATTGGGGCGGTATAGCTTTTCCTCGGACATTCCTATCGGCCCGCGAGCCTGGAAAACTCTTGCACCACGCGCTCGTAGACCGGCCGCTTGAACGGCACAATCAATTCGGGGAGATTCTTCATCGGCTCCCAGCGCCAGTTCGAGAACTCGGCCTTGTGGCCTCCGCCGCCGGGACGTTCCACGTCGATCTCATTGTCCTTCCCGGTGAAGCGCACCGCGAACCATTTCTGGCGCTGGCCGCGATAACGGCCTTTCCAGGCGCGCCCTGCGACCGTGCGCGGAATATCGTAGATCAGCCAGTCGTCGACTTCGCCGAGCCTCTCGACCGAGCGGACGCTGGTCTCCTCGTAGAGCTCGCGCTTGGCGGCTTCCCAGACGTCTTCACCGGGATCCACGCCGCCTTGCGGCATCTGCCAGATGTGGGTGTCGTCGACATGCTCGATGCCGCCGGCGCGGCGTCCGATAAAGACCAGCCCGTCTCGGTTGAGCAGCATCACGCCGACGCAGGTCCGGTAAGGCAGCTCTTCGTAACGCGTCATTCGATCAGGACTCCCAGAGGGTGATCGGGAACCAGTGGGAATTGGTTGTCCAAAACGATCACGCTCCAACAAAAAGACGAGACCATGACCCGATATCATCCTCGCGGATCATGATCTGCAAGACGGGCGGGGTCCGGAAGTCGCGCCATCAGGTTGATGCTCTAGCCCGATTTTGATTTCAGCATCGCGGTTGTCAATGGCACAAGCAGGATGCCGCGCGCCTCGAGCGTCTTGGTCCAGGCCGCGAGGCGCTCGATCGAAATCGGCAGCGCCGAGGCCACGCCGACCGCGACCCCGCGTTCCCTGGCGAGCGTCTCGAGCTTGACCAGCATGCGGTCGATCTCCACCGACGTCGGAACCGCATCGATGGTGAAATCGGCTTTGGCAAAGGGCAGCGCCTGGCCAGCGGCGAGCGAGGCTGCGACGCTGCGTGGCGTGGCGCCGTCGTCGAAATAGCTCAAACCGCGCTTGGCCGCTTCGCGCATGATCGGCTGCATCACCGGATCGGTCGCCACGAAACGGGCGCCCATGAAATTGGCGATGCCGGCATAGCCCTGGATGCGGCTGAAGTGCCAATAGAGCCGGTCGAGATTCTGCTCCGCGTTCAGGGTCGTGAGCAGGGTCTGGGGGCCGGGATCATTGTCCGGGTAATCGAACGGCTCCATCGGGACTTGCAGCAGGATCTCGTGGCGCTGCGCACGCGCCCGTTCGGCAAGCTTTGTCGGATCGGCGCCATAAGGCGTGAAGGCCAGCGTCACCGCCGGCGGCAGTTTCGTGATGGCGTCGGTGGTTTTGGCGGCGCCGACGCCGAGCCCCCCGACCACGATCGCCACCACGGGCGTTTTTGCCGCCTTGGCGCGGTCGGCATCGGCCGCATAGACCGTAAACGGCCTCAAGCCGTCGGCGACCATCGGGATCATGCCATAGCGCGATTTTTCCAGAAGGCGCTGGTCAATGCCGGCCATCGGCCCTGGCGCGGCGTCGGACTCGGCCTTGTCGGTGGCATCGCCGCCGATCACGACGTCATGCCGCGCGCCGCTTGAGCCGTCGATGATGGTGACCGTCTTGCTCTCGCCGGAAGCCTGCCTGGGCGGCGATTTCGCTGCAGGCTCGGCGGCAGGGCCGGCCGCCGCGGGTTTTTCCTCCGCCACCGGCGCCTTGCGCAAGGCGATATGGGCGATCGGCTCGCCGCCGAGCGGATCGTCGTTGAACAAGGCGATACCGGCGAAGGTTACCAGGATCAGGCCGAGCATCACCGCCAGCGCCTGCGTGGCCGTGAACGGCACCTGGAACCGGCGTTTTTTGGCCACGGTTTCCTGTCCGAGCGGTGCGCTCAGTTCGTCGGCCGCCTCTGCCATGAACCCCCCGAATCAGATCCGCCGACGATAGCACGTGGCAGCCGGTTGCAGAGAAGGTCGGCCCTGTAGCCCGGGTGAAGCGCAGCGTAACCCGGGGGCGCTCTTAGACGCGGATACAGCGGTCCCGGGTTACGCTGCGCTTCACCCGGGCAACGGCACCTTCCAAATAAAAAGGGCGGCCGAAAGGGCCGCCCTTGGTCTGAATTCGCGGTGGCCGATCAGTTCGCGGCCTTGCTGCCCGGCTTGTTGTCGACCGCAGCCTTGTCGCCGTTCGCGGGCGGCGGCGCCGAACTCGCCGTGGACTTGATGCCATGCAGGAGGTCGTCGGCCAGCTTGAGCGCCTTGTCGTCCTTGGCGTCCGGCGGCACGTAGGACTGCGAGCCGGTCTTCTCGTCGCCGTCGGACTTCAGATGGCCGCGCAGCGAGGCCTCACCCTTGGTGTCGGTCCGGGCCTTCAGTTCATCCGGCACGTCCTGCAGCACCTCGATGTCGGGCACGATGCCCTTGGCCTGGATCGACTTGCCGGATGGCGTGTAGTAGCGCGCGGTGGTCAGCCGCAGCGCGCCATTGCCGCTGCCGAGCGGGATGATGGTCTGGACCGAGCCCTTGCCGAACGAGCGGGTGCCGACCAGCGTCGCCCGCTTGTGGTCCTGCAACGCGCCGGCGACGATTTCGGAGGCCGAGGCCGAGCCGCCGTTGATCAGCACGATGACCGGCTTGCCCTTGGTCAGGTCGCCCGCATGGGCGGCGCGGCGCTGGGTTTCCTCGGCATTGCGGCCGCGGGTCGAAACGATCTCGCCGCGCTCCAGGAAGGCGTCGGACACCGTCACGGCTTCCTCCAGCAGGCCGCCCGGGTTGTTGCGGAGGTCGATGACGTAGCCCTTCAGCTTGTCGCCGATCTGGCTCGAGAGATTCGCGATCTCCTTCTTGAGGCCCTCGGTGGTCTGCTCATTGAAGGTGGTGATGCGGATATAGGCGATGTCGTCGGCCTCGACGCGGGCACGCACCGAGCGGACACGGATGTTGTCGCGCACCAGCGTGACCTCGATCGGACTGTCCTGGCCCTTGCGGACGATCTTCAGCCGGATCTTGGTGTTCACCGGCCCGCGCATCTTCTCGACGGCCTGGTTGAGGGTCAGGCCCTGCACCGCCTCGTCGTCGAGCGTGGTGATGATGTCGTTGGCCATAATGCCGGCCTTCGATGCCGGGGTATCGTCGATCGGGGAGACGACCTTGATCAGCCCGTCCTCCATCGTGACCTCGATGCCGAGCCCGCCGAACTCGCCGCGGGTCTGCACCTGCATGTCGCGGAAGCTCTTGGCGTCCATGTAGCTCGAGTGCGGATCAAGCCCGGCCAGCATGCCGCTGATCGCGGATTCCACGAGCTTGCTGTCATCGGGCTTCTCGACATAGTCGCTGCGCACGCGCTCGAACACGTCGCCGAACAGATTGAGCTGGCGGTAGGTGTCCGAGGTCGCGGCGCGCGCGCTTGATCCCATCAGCACGGCGCGCGGTTGGGTAACGAACAGCGTCAACGCTGCACCGCATGCGGCGCTGAGGAGAATTACAGAAGTCTTGCGCATCATCCGCGAACCTTTTCGCCTTCATTTGCGGCCCACCATGGGCCTGGATCAATTGGAGTGCCGTCCTTACGGAACTCGACATAGAGCACGGGTTGGCTCGCGTTTGTTGCGAAAATGGACGCAACCTGGGATGTGGACCCCATGGTCGCGACCGGCTCCCCCGTAAGTACAAACTGGCCGATGTTTACCGAAATACGCTCCATCCCGGCGATCAAAACATGATACCCGCCCCCGGCGTTGAGGATCAAGAGTTGACCGTAGCTTCGGAAGGGTCCGGCATAGACGACCCAGCCGTCACACGGGGTTGTGACCTGGGCGCCGGGCAGCGCCGCCAAAGAAATGCCTTTTTGCACGCCGCCAGCACCGTCAGAGCCGCCAAAATCTCGAATCCTGGTACCGTTAACGGGATAGGCGAACAGGCCCTTGGCCGAGGCAAAGGCGACCGCCGGGCTCAGCCGCGCCGAATCCTTCAAAGCGCCCAGATTGGGCTTTCCGTTCGGGGCGGCGGGCGTGCCCTGGAGGTTGGCGGTGGCGGCCGCTTTTGCGGCGCTCTTCAGATCCTGTTCCATCTTGGCGATCAGGCCCTGCAGGTCGTCGACCTGCTTGGACAGGGCGATGGCCCGCGCGCCTTCCGCTGCCATGTCCTTTTCGATCGCGCTCTGCTGGCGTTGCCGCTCCTCGACAAGCGCCGCGAGCCGGACCTGGTCTTCCCTCAGCTTGTCGCGGTCGCGCGCCATCGCATCGCGTTCGCTGGCGATGGTCTTGCGCAATGCAACCAGCTCGCCGAGGTCGGCGGTCAGCTTCTCCGCGCGCCCCCGCAATTCAGGTACGACCGCACCGAGCAGCATCGCGGTTCGCAGCGACTGCAATGCGTCTTCTGGCCGCACCAGGAGCGCCGGCGGCGTGCGCCGGCCGGCACGTTGCAGCGCCGCCAGCACCTCGATGATCTCGGCGCGGCGTGAATCGAGCGAGGTGCGGATCTCCTGCTCGCGGCTGTCGAGCGGGCGCAGCCGCGCCTCCGCATCGACGATTCGGCCTTCGACCCGGCGCACCTGGCCCGCAATGTCGATGATCTGCTGGTTGAGCTTGCTGCGGTCCTGGCCGATCGCGGCAATGTCGGCCTTCAATTTCTCCTGCAGCTCGGTAGCTTTTCGTTGCTGCTCGCGGGCGGCCTCAAGCTCCTGCTCCCGCTGCTTGATGATATCGGGCGAAGGCGCGGTTGCCGCGCTCTGTTGCTGTTGCGGCGGAGTCTGCGCGACTGCGGTTGCGGCAAGGCTTGCCGACAACAATACGACCGGAAGGGGAAGCCAGGACGCCGGATACCGGCCGCGGCGCGCGGCGTCGGGATAACGGTGAGGGTCGCGCAGCGACGGCATCGGATTGTTCAGCGCTTTCTGTTGTCGGTTCACGCGCGATGATAGGGGTGGCCGGCCAAAATGGTTGCCGCCCGATAAATCTGTTCCAGAAGCATGACCCGGACCATCTGGTGCGGCCAGGTCGCCGCGCCGAATGCGACGCGCAGCTTGGCCTTGCGCTGCAAATCAGGCGAAAGTCCGTCGGCGCCGCCGATGACGAAAATAGTGTTGGCGACCGATTGGTCCCGCCAGCGCCCGAGATACCCTGCAAATGCGGCGCTGTCGACGTTCTCGCCGCGCTCATCCAGCGCCACGAGCACATGCTTTTCCGGGATCAACGCCGAGATCGCCGCCGCTTCCTCGGCCATCCTTGTTGCGGCATCGCGCGCGCGGCTTTCCGAAATTTCATGAACGTCCAGGCCGCGGAAGCCGAGCTTGCGGCCGATATCGTCGAAGCGCTCGCGATAGCGCTCCGCCAGTTCCCGCTCCGGACCCTGCTTCAATCGGCCGACTGCGACGACGACTAACCGCATTAACGCATGTTAGCATGCGCCTCGGCCGATTTGCATCGGCTCAGAGATCTAGACCGCCGCGACCGGGCTTTGCGTCCACAACCGCTCGAGATTGTAGAATTCGCGCACCTCGGGCCTGAACACGTGCACGATCACATCGCCGGAATCGATCAGCACCCAGTCGCAATTGGGCAAGCCTTCGACATGGATTTTGCTGATGCCGTTTTCCTTCAGGGCTTTGGTCACGTTCTCCGCGATCGCACCGACGTGCCGGTTGGCCCGGCCCGAGGTGATGACCATGTAGTCGGAGTATGCTGATTTGCCGCGAAGGTCGATGGTGACCGTTTCTTCCGCCTTCATATCGTCGAGGCGGGAGAGGATCATATTCAGGGTCTCGTCGGCGTCGCCTTGCGCCTTCAAGGCCGCAGTTTCGGTCGATGTTTTACGCGCAGGTTTTGCTGCCTTGTTAGCTACCTTGGGTAAAACAGACTTGGACAATACAGGTGTGGCCAGGGACCATTCCTTTCACTGTATCGCGAACGCCGAATCTCGGTGCCCGCCGCCTATACTACGCATGTGGGGTTAAGGGTTTCAATATTCCAGTAAGCCCCACACCACTTGCCGCATGATCCACCTCGAGCATGCGCTAGACCGTCCTCCAGCTCCCGTCTGGGTTCCGAAGGCCGGTCGAAGACAGATTGGATTTCATGCCGGTGAGAAAGACCCAGGCCGGCGCCTGCTGATCCGCCAGCCGGGGCGCCTGATTCTCGGGCAGACGATAGCGGGCAAGCGCCTGTGCGGCGGGCGCGGCGAGCGCGCGGAAACTTTGTGGCGGACGGTCGATCACGGCGATCGGCACATCGGCGGCGATGCGCCGCCAGTCTTTCCAACGGTGGAACTGCGCGAGGTTATCGGCGCCCATGATCCAGACAAAATGCACGCCGGAAACGCGGCGCCGCAAATGGATGATCGTGTCAACAGTGTAGCGCGTGCCGATGACAGCTTCGAGACAGCTCACATCGATGCGGGGATCGTCAGCCACTTTCAGTGCGGCTGCGGCGCGCTCGGCGAGCGCATGCAGGCCGTCGTGATTCTTGAGCGGGTTGCCCGGCGTGAGCAGCCACCAGACGCGGTCGAGCTGCAGCCGCTTGAGCGCGAACTGGCTGATGGCGCGATGCGCGGCATGCGGCGGATTGAAGGAGCCGCCGAGCAGGCCGATGCGCATTCCGTTGGTGTAGAACGGAAGCGCCTGCGCGACCGATGGCGACGCGATCTGGGCTGGCTTCAACGGGATCACAAGTTTGGCTTCACGGCCGCGTCTGTCCGGTGCCGTGGATGCGATACTTGAAGCTTGTCAGTTGCTCGGCGCCGACCGGCCCACGGGCGTGGAATTTGCCGGTGGCTATCCCGATCTCCGCGCCGAAGCCGAATTCGCCGCCGTCGGCGAATTGCGTCGAGGCGTTGTGCAGCACGATCGCGGAGTCGACCTCGTTGAGGAATTTCTCGGCAACAGCCTTATCCTCCGTCACGACGGCGTCGGTGTGCCGCGAGCCGTGCTGGTGGATATGCGCGATCGCCTCATCCACGCCGTCGACGATTCGGGCCGCGATGATCGCGTCCTCATATTCGGTGTCCCAATCTTCCTCTGTCGCTGCCTTCACGCGGGCATCGACGCGCTGCACCGTCTCGTCGCCGCGCACCTCGCAGCCGGCATCGATCAGCATCTCGACCAGCGGTTTCAAGCTGGCGGAGGCGCCGGCGCGATCGACCAGCAGCGTCTCGGCCGCGCCGCAGACGCCGGGACGCCGCATCTTGGCGTTCAGCACGATCGACTTCGCCATCTCGAGATTGGCGGAGCGGTCGACATAGACGTGGTTGACGCCCTCGAGATGGGCGAACACCGGCACGCGCGCTTCCGCTTCCACGCGCGCGACCAAACTCTTGCCGCCGCGCGGCACGATCACGTCGACGCCGCCGTTCAACCCCGTGAGCAATAGCCCCACCGCGGCGCGGTCGCGGGTCGGCACCAGCGTGATCGCAGCTTCCGGCAGGCCGGCCTCGCGCAGGCCCTGCACCAGGCAGTCATGAATCGCGCGGCAGGAGCGGAAACTGTCGGAGCCGCCGCGCAGGATCACGGCGTTGCCGGACTTCAGGCACAGCACGCCGGCGTCCGCCGCGACATTGGGGCGGCTCTCGAAGATCACGGCGATGACGCCGAGCGGCACGCGGACGCGTTCGATGGTCATGCCGTTCGGCCGCTGCCAGCTCTCGGTGACGGCGCCCACCGGATCGGGAATGTTGCGCACGGTGGCGACGCCGTCGGCCATCGCATCGACGCGCGCATGCGTCAGCGTCAAGCGGTCGACGAACGCCGGGGTCGCACCGCTCGCTCGCGCCTCGGCGACATCCTCGGTATTGGCGGCAAGGATGGCCGGCGCGTTCTCGCGGATGGCACGCTCGATGGCTGCAAGCGCCCGGTTCTTCTGCTCGGGCGGCGCAAGCGCCAGCACGCGCGCGGCGGCACGCGCTTGTGTCGCGAGTTCATTCATCAGGGTCGGCAGATCGGCGTTACCGTCGATCGCCTTGAGCGGCGCAGTCATGGGGTGTCCCAGCGTTCTGTTAAGGCCATGGTCTAGCACGGAAATCGGGGTCTTGGCGAGGCGAGGAACCGGCATGGCAGGCGGGCGAGCCCTGACGTCGGCCAGTGGCCGAGCTTGGCGGCAGGGTTCTTGCCCTCTGTGAGGAATATCATTAAATATCATTTATTGATATCCGCGGGTACGACCATGGCCACCAGCTACAGCATCGGCAAGCATTTCGAGGACATGATCCACGGCCTGATCGAGAGCGGCCGCTATTCGACGGCGAGTGAGGTCTTGCGCGATGGCCTGCGCCTGATCGAAGAGCGCGAAGAGCGCCGCAAGGCCAAGCTCGAAGCGCTGCGCGCCGAGATCCAGAAAGGTTTTGATAGCGGTCCGGCGGAGGAAGTCGATATCCACGAAATGATGGAATCTGTGAAAGCGCGGGGACGGCAATTATTGGCCGCGCGGAAACGTGGCGAATAGATTTCGTAAGCTTCCACAAGCCGATCGCGACCTCGATTCGATTTGGACTTTCATCGCGGGCGATTCGGTCAGCGCCGCCAACAGGCAGATTGATCGTATCGGTGAAATCTTCGAAATGCTCGTACAGAACCCGCTGTCGGGCCGTGCGCGTCCGGAATTGCGGCGAAATCTGCGCAGCTTTCCTGTCGGGAGCTATATTGTTTTTTACGTCCCGTTGCCCGACGGCATCGAGGTCGTTCGGGTGATGAGCGCTCGGAGAGATATCGACCCGGACGACATGCTTTGGCGATCAGGCCGGATCGACAATCCTCGGACCGCCCACCACCAGATCGTCCCGGTGGATCATCTCCGCCCGGCCGCTGATCCCGAGGATGGCCATCACGTCGGGGGAAGAGCGGCCCTTGATCTTCTCGGCGTCGTCGGCGTCGTAGGCGACGAGGCCGCGGCCGATCTCATGGGTATCGGGGCCGCGGACGATCACCGCATCGCCGCGGGCGAACTGGCCGTCGATCCGGATCACGCCGGCCGGCAGCAGGCTCTTTCCTGCCCGCAGCGCGGCCACCGCGCCGGCGTCGATGGTCAGCGTGCCCTTCGGTTCCAGCGAGCCCGCGATCCAGCGCTTGCGCGCGGTGATCGGGTTGGCCGGCGTCAGGAACCAGGTGCAGCGGCCGCCGTCCGCGATCGCCTGCAAGGGATGCTCGATCTTGCCAGAGGCGATCAGCATATGGGTGCCGCCGGTGGTCGCGATCTTCGCGGCCTCAATCTTGGTGCGCATGCCGCCGCGCGACAGCTCGGATCCGGCTTCACCCGCCATCGCCTCGATCTCCGCGCTGATGCTTTCGACCACCGGGATCAGTTTTGCGTTGGGGTTATTGGCCGGCGGCGCGTCATAGAGGCCGTCGATATCAGACAGCAGGACCAGGAGATCCGCGCTCGCCATGGTGGCGACGCGGGCGGCGAGGCGGTCGTTGTCGCCATAGCGGATCTCGTTGGTGGCGACCGTATCGTTCTCGTTGATCACCGGCACCGCGCGCCATTCCAGGAGCTTTGCGATGGTCGATCGCGCGTTCAGATAGCGGCGGCGCTCCTCGGTATCCTGCAGCGTGACCAGGATCTGCCCGGCGCGAATCCCGTGATCGCCAAGCACTTCGGACCAGATCCGTGCCAGCGCGATCTGGCCTACGGCGGCCGCACCTTGGCTCTCATCGAGCTTGAGCGGCCCGCGCGGAAGCCTCAACCGGCTGCGCCCGAGCGCGATCGAGCCGGACGAAACGATCAGCACCTCTCGGCCTTCCCCGTGCAGCTTGGCGATATCGGCAGCCAGCGCCGACAGCCATGACGCCTTGACCTCGCCAGCCTCGGAATCGATCAGGAGCGATGAGCCGACCTTGACGACGATGCGGCGAAAACGGTTGAGCGCGGGGCGTTTCATGGTTTGATCAGAGACGGAGCGGCGGTTGCGAAGCAATACGCGCCACCCCCTTACTTTGGAAGCGGCGCACGGGAAAGAGCGTTAAGGGAACATCAACCCTGCGGGCCGAACAGGCCTTGGAATCAGCCCTGCGGCGTCGGTTGCGCCCAGGGTTCGGCATCAGTGCTGCTTTTGGCCTTGGCCGATACCGGCGCCTCGCCGATCACCTCGACCAGCGCCTTCAACGCGTCCGGGATGCCCTCGCCGGTGGCGGCGGAGACGAGCAGCGGCGTCTTCTTGGCCGCCCGCTTCAGCCGGTCCTTCTGCTTCTTCAATTCGTCCGCTGCGACCGCATCGATCTTGTTCAGCGCGACGATCTCGATCTTCTCGGCGAGATGGCCCTCATAGGCCTCGAGTTCGGTGCGGACCGTCTTGTAGGCCTTACCCGCATGCTCGCAGGTGGCGTCGATCAGGTGCAACAGCACGCGGCAGCGCTCGACATGGCCCAAAAAACGGTCGCCGAGGCCGGCGCCCTCATGCGCGCCCTCGATCAGCCCGGGGATGTCGGCGAGCACGAATTCGCGGCCCTGCGCGCTCACGACGCCGAGCTGCGGGTGCAGCGTGGTGAAGGGATAGTCCGCGATCTTCGGCTTGGCGGCACTGACCACGGAGAGAAAGGTCGATTTGCCGGCGTTCGGCAATCCGACCACGCCCGCATCGGCGATCAGTTTCAGGCGGAGCCAGATCCAGCGTTCCTCGCCCGGCAGGCCGGGATTGGCATTACGCGGGGCGCGGTTGGTGGACGACTTGAAATGCGCGTTTCCGAACCCGCCATTGCCGCCTTCGGCCAGCACGAACTTCTCGCCGAGCTTGGTGAAATCGTGGATCAGCGTCTCGCGATCCTCGTCGAGGACCTGGGTTCCCACCGGCACCTTCAGCACGATCGATTTGCCGGCGGCGCCATGGCGGTCCTTGCCCATGCCGTTGGTGCCTTTTTGGGCCTTGAAATGTTGCTGGTAGCGGTAGTCGATCAGCGTGTTCAGCCCGTCGACCGCCTCGATGATGACGTCGCCGCCGCGGCCGCCATTGCCCCCGGAGGGCCCGCCGAACTCGATGAACTTCTCGCGCCGGAACGCGACGCAGCCGTTGCCGCCGTCGCCGGAGCGAATATAGACCTTTGCTTCATCGAGGAATTTCATGAGCCTACCATAGCGTTTTCGAGCGAAGTGGATACCGGTTCGCGCCAGAAAACGCGTCGAAACAAAAGGCTAGAGCCTCGGTTTACCGAGGCTCTAGGTAAGGCAGCGGCGCCGATGCGGCAACCCTGAAGCTGGCTGACCGGATAAAAGGCTTAACTGTCAGCCGGTTGCCGGCTCCGTAAAACCACGGCGAAGGTTCAGGCCGCCGGCTGGGCGGCTGCGTTCTCATCAGCGAGCAGGTGCAACAGGGCGCTCTTGATCGCGGCCTGCCGGGTCGGCGCAGTGATCTGCGCGCCCAGGAGGTCGGTGACGTAGAACACGTCGCGGGCGCGCTCGCCGAAGGTCGCGACATGGGCGGAGGCGATATTGAGGTTGAGCTTCGAGATCGCGGTGGTGAGCTGGTACAGCAGGCCGGGCCGGTCGAGGCCGGAAACCTCGATCACGGTGTAGCGGTCCGACCACTGGTTATTAATGGTGACTTCGGGCTCGACGGTGAACGCCTTCACCTTGCTGCCGCTGCTGCGATGGACGGCGCGGCGCGCCATCGCCTCCGGCAGGCGCAACTTGCCTTCCAGCACGTCCTCGATCATCTCGCCGATCCGGGTGGCGCGCCGACCTTCGTCCTCGTCGCGGTCGTATTCCCGGGAGATCGCGATGGTGTCGAGCGCGCGGCCGTCGGTCGTGGTGTAGATCTGGGCGTCGACGATATTGGCCCCTGCGGAAGCGCAGGCGCCGGCGATGATCGACAATAGCCAGGGATGGTCGGTCGCCCAGATCGTCAGTTCGGTAACGCCGCGCGCCTCGTCGAATCCGACATTGATCGCAAGCTTGTGCCCGGCCTGCTCGCTGGCGCGGATGAAGCGTGCCTGCCGGATCTTGCGCGGCAATTCGACCTTGAGCCAGTACGCCGGATAATGCCGCTCGATGTAGGCGTTGAGCTCCGCCTCTGGCCATTCGGTGAAGGCGGCACGGAATTCGGCCTGCGCCACCGCGATGCGGCGGGCGCGGTTCACTTCCGAGAAGCCGCCGGTCAGGACCGGTTCGGTTTCGTAATAGAGCGTGCGCAGGAGTTGCGCCTTCCAACCGTTCCAGACGCCGGGGCCGACGCCGCGGATGTCGGCGGTGGTGAGGATCGTCAGCAGTTTCATCTGCTCGACCGATTGCACGACTGCGGCGAAATTCTCTATGGTCTTGCGGTCAGAGAGATCGCGCGACTGCGCGACCGTCGACATCGTCAGGTGGTCCTCGATCAGCCATGCGACGAGTTCGGTGTCGGCGTTGCTGAAGCCAAGCCGCGGGCATAGCCGCCGCGCCACCTTCGCGCCGGCGACCGAATGATCCTCGGGTCGGCCCTTGGCGATATCGTGCAGCAGGGTCGCGATATAGAGCACCGGACGATGCTCAGGGCGGATCTTGCGGAACAGGTCGCTGGCGACAATGAACTCGTCATTGCCGCCGCGCTCGATCTCCTGCAGGAAGCCGATGCAGCGGATCAGGTGCTCGTCCACCGTGTAGTGGTGGTACATGTTGAACTGCATCATCGACACGATCTTGCCGAAGGCGCGGATGAAGTGACCGAGCACGCCGGTCTCGTTCATCCGCCGCAGCACGATCTCGGCATTGTCTGATGTCAGGATCTCCATGAACAGCCGATTGGCTTCCGCATCTTCGCGAAGCTGCGTGTTCACGAGCTTGAGCGAGCGTGTCACGGTGCGCATCGCGTCGGGATGGAAGGCGAGGTTGTTCTTCTGCGCCAGACGGAAGATGCGGATCAGGTTGACCGGATCGTGCTTGAAGACGTCGGGCGCGGCCAGGTTGATGCGGTTGTTGTCGACGATGAAGTCGTCGCTCTCGGGCACGCGCCGCTTGGTGCTGCCCGGCCGCAAGCGCGCTACCATGCGGCTCAGCACCGGCGCCGGCTTCTTCTGCTCTTCCTCCAGCTTGGCGCACAGAATTGCGGTGAGGTCGCCGACGTCCTTGGCGATCAGGAAGTAATGCTTCATGAAGCGTTCGACGTCCTGCATGCCGGGATGCGAAGTGTAGCCGAGCCTGACCGCGATCTCGCGCTGGACGTCGAACGACAGCCGCTCCTCGGCGCGGCCGGCGAAGAAATGGATGTTGCAGCGCACCGACCACAGGAAATCGGCACAGCGGCGGAAGGTGCGGTATTCCTGCGCATCGAACACGCCGCGTTCGAGCAATTCATCGGTCTCGCGCACGCGGTAGACGTATTTCGCGATCCAGAACAGCGTGTGCAGGTCGCGCAGGCCGCCCTTGCCGTCCTTGACGTTGGGCTCGACCAGATAGCGCGACTGTCCGGCGCGGCGGTGCCGCTCCTCGCGCTCGGCCAGTTTGGCGGTGACGAATTCGGCGGCGGTGCCCTGCACGACGTCCTTGTCAAAGCGGTCGACCAGTTCGTCATAGAGCGGCCGGTCGCCGGTCAGGAACCGCGTTTCCAGGATCGCGGTGCGGATCGTCATGTCGCCGCGCGCCTGGCGGATCGATTCATCGACCGAGCGCGTGGCATGGCCGACCTTCAGTCCCATGTCCCACAGGCAGTAAAGGATCGCTTCGGCGACCTGCTCGCCCCAGGCGGTCTGCTTGTAGGGCAGGATGAACAACAGATCGATGTCGGACTCCGGCGCCATCAGGCCGCGGCCATAGCCGCCGGTGGCGACGACCGCCATGCGCTCCTCGCCGGAGGGGATCGGCGAGTGATAGAGGTGCTTGGTCGCCGCCGCATAGAGGATGCGGATGATCTCGTCCTGCACGAAGCAGAGCCGCTCCGCGCAGCGCCGGCCGTGGCGGTTCTTGAGCAGCACGGCCTGCGCCGTGGCGCGTGCCCCGATCAGTTCCGCCTTGAGCAGTTGCGCCATGGCCGAGCGGAATTGGTCCTCGCGGCCCGCGTGCTTCTCGGCGAGCGCGTCGACCGCGGCGGTGATCCGCGCGGTATCGAAACGGTCATCCACTTCCGGGTGGGGTTCGGCCACGACACTATCCATGGTCTATCCCGATAAAGGACGGCGCCTGCGCTGTCACGGGACATTGTGGACCCGCGATCACTCTGTGCTGAATTCCCGTTGATTTGAGCAAAGCCATTCTCACGTTGCCGCCTTCAGGGCGTGGATTTTCTCATTGACCTTCCAGCATAACTCATTGAGATAAAAAGACGTTTCACCAAGATTTTTCCAACACCTGGAGGCTGAGGATGGTCCGGATTTCACGGCGCGCTGTGGCTGCGATGATCGCAGGTTTGACGCTTGCGCCCGCGGCAAGTTTTGCGGCGGAGCCGCTCAAGGAGATACGTATCGACTGGGCGACCTACAATCCGGTCTCGCTGGTCCTGAAGCAGAAAGGGCTCCTGGAAAAGGAGTTCGCCAAGGACGGCATCAGCATCGTCTGGGTGCAATCCGCCGGCTCCAACAAGGCGCTCGAATTCCTCAACGCGGGCTCGATCGATTTCGGCTCGACGGCGGGCTCGGCCGCGCTGGTCGCCAAGATCAACGGCAACCCGATCAAGTCGATCTATGTCTATTCGCGTCCGGAATGGACCGCGCTGGTCACGGGCAAGGATTCCAAGATCGCCTCGGTCGCCGACCTCAAGGGCAAGCGCGTCGCGGTGACCCGCGGCACAGATCCGCACATCTTCCTGGTGCGCGCGCTGCTTGATGCCGGCCTCTCTGAAAAGGACATCACGCCGGTGCTGCTCCAGCACGCCGACGGCAAGACCGCGCTGATCCGCGGCGACGTCGACGCCTGGGCCGGCCTCGACCCGATGATGGCGCAGGCGGAAGTCGAGGACGGCGCAAAACTGTTCTTCCGCAAAGCGGACGCCAACACCTGGGGCATCCTCAACGTGCGCGAGCAGTTCCTGAAGGACCACCCGGACGTGGTCCGTCGCGTGCTCGCCGTTTACGAGGAGGCCCGCAAATATTCGCTGGCGAATTACGACGAGCTGAAGAAGACCTTCATTGCCGTGACCAAGCTGCCGGAGGCGGTGGTCGACAAGCAGCTCAAGGAGCGCACCGAGTTGACCCACAGCCGGATCGGCGCCCCGCAGCGCGATTCGATCCTCGCCGCAGGGCTCGCGCTGCAGCAGGCCGGCGTGGTCGACGCCAAGGTCGACGTGAAGGCGGTGCTGAATTCGCTGATCGACGACCAGGTCCCGCTGCCGACGAATTGACAATCCGTAGCCCGGGTGGAGCGCAGCGCGACCCGGGACGACGAATGCCCACCTTGCAATTCGGCGCGGGAAAGGGTTCTTGCCGTGGCGATGACCATTGAAGTGCCAGTGCTGGAACAACCCGACGCCGCCATGCCGCCTGCGGCAGCGCGGCTGTCGCGTTTTGTGCGGCCGGCGCTCGGGCTGCTGCTGCCGCTAGGCCTCGCCCTCGGCTGGGAGCTGGTGGTCTGGCTCGGCTTTTCCAACGGCCGATTGGTGCCGCCGCCGACGAAGGTCTTCGCCACGATCGTGGAACTGGCGAAAAGCGGCGAGCTGTCGCGGCACATCATCACGACGCTGTCCCGCGTTGCCGCGGGCTTTGCGCTCGGCGTCGTCGCCGGCACGCTGCTCGGCGCCGTCTCCGGCTATTGGGGCTTGGCGCGGCGGCTGCTCGATCCGACCGTGCAGGCGCTGCGCGCGATCCCCTCGATTGCCTGGGTGCCGCTGTTCATCCTCTGGCTTGGCATTTTCGAAACCTCGAAGGTCGCGCTGATCGCGGTCGGCGTGTTCTTCCCGGTCTATCTTGGCGTGATGGGCGCGATCCACTCGGTCGACCGCAAGATCGTCGAGGTCGGCCGCATCTTCCGCCTCTCGGGCCCGGCGATGATCCGCCGCATCCTTCTGCCAGCGGTCTTGCCGGCCTATGTGGTGGCGCTCCGCGTCGGCCTTGGTCTCGGCTGGATGTTCGTGGTCGCCGCCGAGTTCATGGGCGCCTCCGAGGGGCTCGGCTATCTCCTGATCGACGGCCAGCAGCTCGGCAAGCCGGCGCAGATCGTCGCCGCGATCGTGATCTTCGCGATCCTCGGCAAGACTACCGACTGGCTGATCGAGCTCGCCACCGCGCCGCTGTTGCGCTGGCAGGACGCTTTCGGCCGCGGGCGCGGAGCGGCCTGATGCTCGCCCTTCGTAACGTCGGCAAGACCTATCCCAACGGGGTCCATGCGCTTTCGCGCTTCTCCTCCGAGATCAAGCCGGGCGAGATCATCGCCATCATCGGCGGGTCCGGTTGCGGCAAGTCGACGCTGCTCCGTGCCATCGCCGGGCTCGATCGCGCCACGTCAGGCACGGTGACGCTCGATGGCGCCACCATCACCGCGCCGCACGCCAAGATCGGCATCATCTTCCAGGAGCCGCGGCTGCTGCCCTGGCTCAGCGTCGCCGACAATATCGGCTTCGGCCTCTCGGACCTGCCGGCCGATGCACGACGTGAAAAGGTGGCGCGCGCGCTGGCCCGTGTCGGCCTCGCCGACAAGGCCAATGCCTGGCCGCGCGAGCTTTCCGGCGGGCAGGCGCAGCGGGTCGCGATCGCGCGTGCCTTGGTGCCGCAGCCGGAGGTGCTGCTCTTGGACGAGCCGTTCTCCGCGCTCGACGCCTTCACCCGGCGCGACCTGCAGGATCATCTGCTCGACCTCTGGGCCGACACAAGGCCGACGCTGATCCTGGTGACACATGACGTCGACGAGGCCGTGGTGCTGGCGGACCGCGTGCTGGTGATGCGGCCGCGGCCGGGCCGGCTGTTCGAGGAGATCGCGATCAACCTGGCGCGGCCGCGCGACCGCAACTCGTCGCCTACAGACAATTTCAAGCGTCGCGTGCTCACCGCGCTCGACCGCTCGCTCGATCGCAACGTGCCGGACAATGAGACGAGCTCGACCGCCGGCGAAGCGATGTGGTGGTGACACCGGCGCCCCCAGGGAGTACACGGAAAGACAGAAAATCCGGGAGAACAACAATGGACGCCACCGAGCTCCGCGCGCTGCAAGCCCCGATCAAGGAACGCTACAAGACCGACCCCGCCACCGCCGTTATCACGCTGAAAGCCAAGGGCTCGATCGAGAACGAAGGCATCGCCTGCAAGGTCGAAACCGGCCGTGCGCTCGCGGTCGCCGGCCTTCATCCGGCAACCGGCGGCTCCGGGCTGGAACTCTGCTCCGGCGACATGCTGCTCGAAGCGCTGGTCGCTTGCGCGGGCGTGACGCTGAAATCGGTCGCGACTGCGATCGAGGTGCCGCTCCGCAGCGGCAACGTGTTCGCTGAAGGCGATCTCGATTTCCGCGGCACGCTTGGCGTCGACAAGGAGGCCCCGGTTGGCTTCGCCGAGATCCGCCTGCGCTTCGAGGTCGACACCGACGCACCGCAGGACAAGCTCGACCTCCTGCTGAAGCTGACCGAGCGCTATTGCGTGGTCTACCAGACCATCAGGCACGGCCCGCAGGTCGCCGTCTCGATGAAGCGGGTGTGATGTCTCGTCGTCCCGGCCTTGAGCCGGGACCCATACCCCCTCTGCTTCTATTTTGCTTACCGCTGTTCGAACGCCTTCGCGCCACACGAAGGTCTGTGGTTATGGGCCCCGGCTCAAGGCCGGGGCGACGGCCCGATGCCCCCCGAATTCATCTTCCTGCTGATGCTGCTATTGCGCATGGCGATCACGGCCGCCTTTGTCGTGACCGCCTCCGTCATCACCGAGCGTTCAGGGCCGGTGATCGGCGCGCTGGTGGCAACCTTGCCGATCTCGGCGGGACCGTCCTATGTCTTCCTCGCGCTTGACCATGATGCGGCCTTCATCGCCGAGGGTGCGCTCGCGAGCCTGCCGATCAATGCGGCGACGATCTATCTCGGATTGACCTATGTCGTGCTGGCACAGCGCCACAGTGCGTTGCTCAGCACGGCCGCAGCCGTCGCGGTATGGATTATACTCGCGTCCATCTTCTGCCAGTTCCACTGGACGCTCGCCGCCGGGCTGATCATGAACGTCATCACCTTTGCGATCTGCGTGCCGCTGTTGCAGCGCTATCGCCATGTGAAGAAGATGCCGCTGATCACCCGCCGCTGGTACGACATACCCCTGCGCGCCTCGCTGGTCGCGACGTTGGTGGCGGTCGTGGTGACGTCCTCGGGCTGGGTCGGCCCGCGGGTCAGCGGCATCATCGCGTTGTTTCCGGTGGTCTTCACCTCGATGATGCTGATCCTGCACCCGCGCATCGGCGGCCCGCCGACAGCAGCCGTGATCGCCAACGGCGCCTGGGGCCTGATGGGATTTGGGATTGCGATCGCGGTGCTGCATGTCGGCGCGCTGCAGTTCGGTTCGGCGATCGGTCTGAGTCTGGCCCTTGCCACCTGCGTGACCTGGAATCTCGGCCTGTGGTGGCACGGCCGGCGACGATTGCTTCGAACTTAGATCCTCATGGTGAGGAGCGCGTAGCGCGTCTCGAACCATGAGGCCCCGATCGCGCCCCTGGCCCATCCCTCGAGACGCCGCCTCGCGGCTCCTCGGGATGAGGAGACGCGTAGGGTGGGCAAAGGCGCTCTTGCGCCGTGCCCACCATCCACGTTCTGCCCGCGATGGTGGGCACGCTGCGCTTTGCCCACCCTACGGCAGGGTCTACTGCTTCGGCAGTTTTGCCCTCAGCGCGTAGAGCGCGTCCAGCGCCTCGCGTGGCGACATCTCGTCGGGGTGCAGCGCTTTCACCGCCTCCACCAGAAGCTCTGCCTCGCTCGGCGGTGCTGCTTCCGCGGCGGCGCGGGAGGGGACGGCGAACAGCGGGAGGTCATCGACCAAAGCGCGCGCGGTCTGGCCGCGGTCCTGCGCCTCCAGTTTCGCCAGCACGGATTTCGCCCGGGTGATCACCGCTGGCGGCAATCCTGCGAGCTTTGCCACCTGGATGCCGTAGGAACGATCTGCCGAGCCCGGCAGCACCTCGTGCAGGAACACGACATTGCCCTGCCATTCCTTCACCCGCACCGTGGCGTTGAACAGTCGCGGCAGTCTTGCCGAGAGCGCGGTGAGCTCGTGATAATGGGTCGCGAACAGTGTGCGGCAGCGGTTGTTCTCATGCAGATGCTCGATCGCGGCCCAGGCGATCGAGAGGCCGTCGAAGGTCGCCGTGCCACGGCCGATCTCGTCGAGGATCACCAGCGAGCGTTCGCTCGCCTGGTTGAGGATCGCCGCCGTCTCGACCATCTCGACCATGAAGGTCGAGCGTCCCCGCGCGAGGTCATCAGCCGCGCCGACGCGGGAGAACAGGCGGTCGATAATGCCAATCCGCGCCCGCGACGCCGGCACATAGCTTCCGATCTGCGCCAGCAGCGCGATCAGCGCATTCTGGCGCAGGAAGGTCGATTTGCCGGCCATGTTCGGACCGGTGAGGAGCCAGAGCTGTCCGGATTTCTGCGCCGGCCCCGGTGAGAGGTCGCAAGCGTTGGCGATGAACGGCTGGCCATCGCGCTTCAAGGCCTGCTCGACCACCGGATGGCGGCCGCCTTCGATCGCAAAGCCTAGGGAATGCTCGACCTCGGGCCGCACGTAGTTCTCGTCGACCGCGAGCTTTGCGAGCGCGGTCGCGACATCGAGCAGCGCGAAGGCGTGCGCGGCGGCGCGCAGATCGCCGCTTGCGGCAAGCGCCATGGCGCTGAGCCGGTCGAAGATCTCGAGCTCGAGATTGAGCGAGCGGTCGCCGGCATTGGCGATCTTGGCTTCGATCTCGCCGAGTTCGGAGGTGGTGAAGCGGACCTGGCCGGCGAGCGTCTGGCGATGGATGAAGGTCGCGTTCAAGGGCGGCGTCATCAGTTTGTCGCCGTGCTGCGCGGTCACCTCGACGAAATAGCCGAGCACATTGTTGTGCCGGATCTTGAGCGCCTTGACGGAGGTCACCTCGGCGTAGCGCGCCTGCATCGAAGCAACGACAAGGCGTGAGGCATCGCGCAGGTTTCGGCTTTCGTCCAGCGCAGCTTCATAGCCTTCGCGAACGAAACCGCCGTCGCGCTTGATCAGCGGCAATTGCTCGGCGAGCGCGCGCTCGAATTCATGCGCCAAGTCCCGCGACGGGCGGCGCAGCGCCTCCATTACGGCCACGATTTCAGCGGGCGGCTGATCGAGCTGCGCCAGCCGCACCAAGGCCTGATCGGCGGCCAGGATGCCGTCGCGGAGCCCTGCGAGATCGCGCGGGCCGCCGCGGCCGACCGATAGCCGCGCCAACGCGCGGGACATGTCGGGCGCCGCGCGCAGCACGCTGCGGATATCCTCGCGCGCGGCACTATCCGCGACGAAGGCCGAGCTCGCATCGAGCCGCCGCGTGATCGCAGCGCTGTCAGTGAGCGGCGCCGCGAGCCGCTGCGCCAACAGGCGCGAGCCGGCAGCGGTCACGGTGCAGTCGATCGCATCGAGCAGCGAGCCGCGGCGTTCGCCGGCGAGCGTTCGGGTCAATTCGAGATTGGCGCGCGTCGCCGGGTCAATCGCCATCGTCGTGCCGACCGCTTCGCGCGAGGGCGGCGACAATGGCGGCCGTTTGCCCACCTGCGTGCGGTCGATATAGGTGACGGCGGCCGCGGCGGCGGTGGCTTCCAATCGCGACATTGCGGCGAGGCCGTCCATGGTCGCGACCGCGAAATAGTCGCACAGCCGCCGCTCGGCGGTGGCGCCGTCAAAGACGTCACGGGTGAGCGGCGTCACCGCCGGCAATTCTCGCAGCAGTGCCCCGAACTCGACGTCGTTATAGAGTGCATCGGTGACGATGGCTTCATTCGGATTGATCCGCGCCAGCGTCGCCGGAAGCTCCGCGACGGAGCATTCCGTCACCATGAATTCCGAGGTCGAAATATCGATCCAGGCGAGCCCGATGCGGTCGCCGCCGGACGAGCCGCGGGCGCGCGCAATCGCCAGAAGGTAATTATTGGTGCGGGCATCGAGCAGCGTGTCTTCGGTCAGCGTGCCCGGTGTCACCAGCCGAACCACGTCGCGCTTCACCACGCTTTTGTTGCCGCGGGCGCGCGCCGTCGCCGGATCCTCGCTCTGCTCGCACACGGCGACGCGATGGCCGGCCGCGATCAATCGGTGCAGGTAATCCTCGGCGCGTTCGACCGGCACGCCGCACATCGGGATGTCCATGCCCTGATGCTTGCCGCGTTTGGTCAGGACGATGCCGAGCGCCTTCGAGGCAATCTCGGCATCCTCGAAGAACAATTCGTAGAAATCGCCCATCCGGTAGAACAGGAGCAGGCCCTGATTGGCGGCCTTGATCTCGAGATACTGTTCCATCATCGGCGTGATGCGCGTAGGCGCCTCCGCATTCGACGTCGCTTCGGGTGGAACAGGAATGGGCTGCTGGACGGTCATGAGGGGGCGGAAACTACAAAATTTCGTCCTTCCGTCCCACCGCTTTGCCGGCCGATTGAAGGTTTTCCACCCTCTCCACGTCGTGAGAGCGGGCGAGGGGCGCGTTCCCGTCAATTGACCTCTCGTCGGGGCGCTCCTAAAACTCGGCCCCAATCCAAGCCTCTAGCGCCGAACCGGCGGCAATCAGGGAGAGAATCGATGCGTGATGTCTACATTTGTGATGCCGTCCGGACCCCGATCGGCCGCTTCGGCGGATCTCTCGCCAAGGTGCGCACCGACGATCTCGCCGCCACCCCGATCAAGGCGCTGATGGCGAAGCATCCGAATCTGGACTGGGCGCAGGTGGATGAGGTCTTTTTTGGCTGCGCCAACCAGGCCGGCGAGGACAACCGCAACGTTGCGCGCATGGCGCTGCTGCTCGCGGGCATGCCTCATACGGTTCCCGGCCAGACGCTGAACCGGCTTTGTGCCTCCGGCCTCGACGCGGTCGGCGCCGCCGGCCGCGCCATCCGCGCCGGCGAGATCGATTTCGCGATCGCCGGCGGTGTTGAATCGATGACGCGGGCGCCGTTCGTGATGGGCAAGGCGGCGGAAGCGTTCTCGCGCTCGGCCGAAATCTTCGACACCACGATCGGCTGGCGCTTCATCAATCCCCTGATGAAGGCGCAGTATGGCGTCGATGCGATGCCGGAGACCGGCGAGAACGTCGCCGAGGAATTCCAGGTCTCGCGCGCTGACCAGGATGCGTTCGCGATCCGCTCGCAGCAGCGCGCAGGCGCCGCAATCGCGGCCGGCTATTTCGCCGAGGAGATCACGCCGGTCTCCGCGCCGGGCGGCAAGGCGGGCCCCATTACCGTTGACAAGGATGAGCATCCGCGTCCGGAGACGACGCTGGAAGGCCTCGCCAAGCTGAAGCCGGTGGTGCGCAATCCCGGCACGGTGACGGCCGGCAATGCCTCCGGCGTCAACGACGGCGCCGCCGCCATGATCCTTGCCTCCGAGGCCGCCGTGAAGAAGCACGGGTTGACGCCGCGGGCGCGCATCCTCGGGCTCGCATCGGCCGCGGTGCCGCCGCGCATCATGGGCATCGGCCCGGTGCCGGCGACGCGCAAATTGATGGAGCGGCTCGGCCTCAAGATCACTGATTTCGATTTGATCGAGCTCAATGAGGCCTTCGCCTCGCAGGGCATAGCCTGCCTGCGCCAGCTCGGGGTCAAGGAAGATGCCGACTTCGTGAACCCGCATGGTGGCGCTATCGCGCTCGGCCATCCCCTCGGCATGAGCGGCGCGCGGCTCGCCCTGACGGCGGTGCATGGCATGGAGAAGCGGGGCGGAAAGCTTGCCTTGGCAACCATGTGCGTCGGCGTCGGCCAGGGCGTTGCGGCAGCGATCGAGAAGTTGAATTGATCTGTCTGCGTCATTGCGAGCGAAGCGAAGCAATCCATTTCGCCGCTTGCTGAGGCATGGATTGCTTCGCTTCGCTCGCAATGACGGGATAGAAAGGCGAAAAACACCGCTTTTCCGGGTTAGTTATATCCTATAATGATCTGACGGCTGGCTCACCGGCAAGGAGCGCCAGGGAGGAAATCGTCATGACCTTGCTCTATCCGCTGCAATCGCTCGCGGCGCATCCGCCGCGGCTATCGCCAGGCTATCGCTCGACGGTCAAGCGCGCGCCGCAAAAGCCGCTGATTCCGATCCGGCAAACGCTCTCCGAACTGACCGGCCCGGTCTATGGCCACGAGACCGTGCGCGAGAACGACAACGACCTCACGATCCAGCACAAGGGCGAGCCGCTTGGCGAACGCATCATCGTGCACGGCCATGTGCTCGACGAGGACGGCCGCGGCGTGCCCAACGCGCTGGTCGAGTTGTGGCAGGCCAATGCCTGCGGCCGCTACGTCCATGTCGTCGATCAGCATCCGGCGCCGCTCGATCCGAACTTCACCGGCGCCGGCCGCGCGCAGACCGATGCGAGCGGCTATTACAGGTTCATCACGATCAAGCCCGGCGCCTACCCGTGGGGCAATCACCACAACGCCTGGCGCCCGGCCCACATCCATTTCTCGGTATTCGGCCATTCCTTTATCTCGCGCCTGGTGACACAGATGTATTTCCCGGCCGATCCCTTGTTTCCGTTCGATCCGATCTTCAATTCGGTGACGGACGAGAAGGCGCGCGCGCGGATGATCTCGTCGTTCGATCTCGAGAACACCCAGCCGGAATGGGCGCTGTGCTACCGCTTCAACATTGTCCTGCGCGGCAGGAACGCGACGCCGATGGAGAATAAATAGTGAGCGAGCAGCGGCCGGACGGCATCACGCCATCGCAGACGGTCGGCCCGTATTTCAAATACGGCCTGACGCCGAACGGAGAGTACGCGTGGAACGACGCCTTCACCAACAACCTGATTACGCCTGACGTTTCCGGCGAGCGCATCCGCGTCGAAGGCACGGTGTTCGACGGCGACGGCGTGCCGGTGCCGGACTGCATGCTGGAGATCTGGCAGGCCGACGCGCAGGGCCGGTTCTCCGATCCGCAGGATGCCAGCGCACTGCCGAACAGCTCGTTCAAGGGGTTTGGCCGCGTCGGCACCGATGCCAAGGGCGGCTACTCCTTCGACACCATCAAGCCGGGCCAGGTACCTGATCCGGACGGCAAGCCGCAGGCGCCGCACATTTTGCTCGCGGTGTACGCGCGCGGCATGCTGCTGCATCTCTACACCCGGATCTATTTCGACGATGAGGCGGCCAACGCCACCGATCCCGTGCTGGCGCTGGTGCCGTCGGATCGCCGCGCGACGCTGATTGCCCAGCGCAAGGCGAGTGCGGCCTACGTGCTCGACATCCACCTGCAGGGCGACAACGAGACGGTGTTCTTCGACGTGTGACTCCCGGCCGTCATTGCGAGGAGCGAAGCGACGAAGCAATCCGTCTCTCCGCAAGTGGAGGCATGGATTGCTTCGCGGAGCCTGTCATCGGGCGGCGCTACGCGCCGACCCGGTGGCTCGCAATGACGGGGTCCGCGTTCTGAGCGTAAATATGCGCTGTCCTCATCGAACATTCGGCAAATAGCGCGATCCCTCCTTCCCCAAAAACTCCAGCATCGCCTGCGCCGGCGGCAGCAGGATCTTGTCGGCGCGGCGCATCGCGTGCCATTGGCGCATCACGGGCAGGCCCGCGACCTTGAGCACCACCAGCCGCCCTTCCTCCAGTTCGTGGAACACGGTGTGCTGGGAAATGAAGGCGATGCCGAGCCCGGCCATCACCGCCTGCTTGATGGTCTCGTTGCTGTCCATGGCCATGCCGACCTTGGGCTCGATCCGATGCTTCTGGAAGAACTGCTCCATCAGCATCCGCGTGCCGGAGCCGTGCTCGCGGGTGATGAAGGTCTCAAAGGCGAGATCGCTAGCCGCGACGCGCTTCTTTCCATTGAGCCGATGATCGGCGGCGGCGATGATCACGTGCGGATGCCTGCCGAGCGGGCGCATCTCGACCTCGATGTCCGGTGGCGGCTGCCCCATCACGGCGATATCGAGATCGTAGCCGCGCAGCGCGTCGCGGATGTCCTCGCGGTTGCCGATCCTGAGCGTCACGTCGATCTTCGGGTAGCGCTGCGAGAACGCCGCGATCGCGAACGGCACGAAGTATTTCGCGGTGCTGACCGCGCCCATCGCGACACGCCCGCCGCTCTTGCCCGCAATCATGTCGAGCGACTGTTCGCAGTCGGCGAGCGCGGATTCGATGCGCTCGACCAGCGCGAGAACGGTGCGGCCGGCATCGGTCAACGCCATGCCTTCAACTGTGCGCTGGATCAGCGGCAGGCCGGCGAGTTCCTGCAGGTTGCGAAGCTGCAGGGTGACCGCCGGCTGGGTGAGGTTGAGCCGGTTCGCCGCGCCCGTGATCGAGCCGGCCGCATGCACGGCGGTCAATGCGCGTAGCTGACGAAGGGTGAGGTCGCGCGAGAAATGCCCCGGCATGAGCACCTCCATAAAAAATACTTTGGACACACTTAAGATATTAAAATTTCACTAATTCGGCAATTCGCGTGTTGATAGTGGCGACAGCGACTCCAACCCGGAGCCGCGTCAAGCGAAGTCCCGTCGAGAGGGCTCGATGAATGGGAGAGCGGCCGTGGATCATCTTCCTGCATTGCATGCCTATCTCGACGATCCCGCGCGTCAGGACAGCGTCCGCGCCGCAGCCGTCGCGGTGGTGGAGGCGCTGGCCGCGGCGGCGGTCGAACTCGCAGGCGTCATCGCCTCGGGCCCGCTGGTCGGCATCACCGGCCGCGACGGCGCGGTCAACCCCGACGGCGACACCCAAAAGGACATCGATGTTGTCGCAGATCGGCTGATGCGCGACGCCCTGCGCACAGCGCCGGTGGCCGCCGTGCTCTCGGAGGAAGTGGAACTGCCGGAGACGCTCGATGCCGAGGCGCCGCTCTGTGTCGCGATCGACCCGCTCGACGGCTCGGCCAATCTTGCGAACAACATCTCGGTTGGCACCATCTTTTCGATCCGGCCCAAAGCGCGTGACATCCTCTCGACCTTCTTCGAGCCCGGCACCGCGCAGATCGCCGCGGGCTTTTTCATCTATGGCCCGCAGACCGTGCTGGTGCTGGCACTCGACCAGCGCGTCGATGTCTTCACACTGTATCCCCCGACGCGCGAATTCGTGCTGACCGGGCGCGGCGTCCGCATTCCGCCCGATACACCAGAGTTCGCGATCAACGCCTCCAACCGCCGGCACTGGAGCGGCGCCGTGCGTGGCTATATCGACGAATGCCTCGCGGGCGCCAATGGCGACTGCGGCCGCGATTTCAACATGCGCTGGATCGGATCGCTGGTGGCGGAAGCCTACCGCATCCTGGTCCGTGGCGGCGTCTTCCTCTATCCGGCCGATGTGCGCCCGGGCTACCGCGAGGGCCGCCTGCGCCTGCTCTACGAAGCCCATCCCGTGGCGCTGATCATGGAATGGGCTGATGGCGCCGCCTCCAGCGGGCGCGCCCGCATTCTCGAGCTTTCGGCACGGACGCCGCACCAGCGGGTGCCCTTGATCATGGGATCGCCGCGCACCGTGCGCGACATCGATATGATGCACGAAGGTGTCGAGCCGCTGTTCGAAAACGCCGACGCGCCCTTGTTCGCGCGCCGCGGACTGTTTCGCTGAAGGAGGCCGGCATGTCGCGGCGTCACCCCATCATATCGGTCACGGGTTCTTCCGGCGCCGGAACGACGTCGGTCAGGAAGACCTTCGAGAACATCTTCCGGCGCGAGAATGTAAGCGCCGCCTATGTCGAGGGTGACGCCTTCCACCGCTACGACCGCGCCGAGATGCGCAGCAAGATGGTCGAGGAGGCCGATCGCGGCAACAAGCATTTCAGCCATTTCAGCCCCGAGACCAATTTGTTCGAGGATCTCGAAAAGCTGTTCCGCGACTATAGCGAGTCCGGCACCGGCACGACGCGGCACTATGTGCACGACGGGGACGAGGCGCGGCTCTATGGCGGGGATCCCGGCACTTTCACCCAATGGGAGCCGTTGCCGGAGAATTCCGATCTCCTGTTCTACGAGGGCCTGCATGGCGCCGTCGTCACCGACAAGGTGAACGTCGCCAAATATGCTGACCTCAAGATCGGCGTCGTCCCCGTCATCAATCTCGAATGGATCCAGAAGCTGCATCGCGACCGCAGCCACCGCGGCTATTCCACGGAGGCGGTGACCGATACCATCCTGCGGCGCATGCCTGACTATGTGAACTACATCTGCCCGCAGTTCACCGAGACCGACATCAACTTCCAGCGCGTGCCGACGGTCGACACATCGAATCCGTTCATCGCGCGCTGGATCCCCACACCGGACGAATCGATGGTCGTGATCCGGCTGAAGAACCCGCGCGGCATCGATTTTCCCTATCTGCTCTCGATGATTCCGCACAGCTTCATGTCGCGCGCCAATTCGATCGTGATCCACGGCGCCAAGCTCGATCTGGCGATGCAGCTCATCCTCACCCCGCTGATCCTGCAACTGATGGAACGAAAGAGGCGAACGATATGACCGCACTTGCGTCTGTGGCCAGCCGCGCCCAAGTCAGCCATGCCGAGATGGCGAACGCCATCCGCTTCCTCGCCATCGATGCCGTCGAGAAGGCGAAGTCCGGGCATCCGGGCATGCCGATGGGCATGGCCGATGTCGCGACCGTGCTGTTCTCGCGCTTCCTCAAATTCGACCCTGACGATCCGGCCTGGCCCGACCGCGACCGCTTCATCCTCTCCGCCGGCCATGGCTCGATGCTGCTCTACGCGCTGCTGCATTTGACTGGCTATGAGAGCGTGACGCTCGATCAGCTCAAGGCGTTCCGCCAGTGGGGATCGACAACTCCAGGCCATCCCGAATATGGCCACACGCCCGGCGTGGAGACGACCACCGGCCCACTCGGGCAGGGCATCGCGACCGCCGTCGGCATGGCGCTCGCCGAGCGGTTGATGAACGCGCGGTTCGGAGATGAACTCGTCGACCACTTCACCTACGTCATCGCCGGCGACGGCTGTCTGATGGAAGGCATCAGCCACGAGGCGATCTCGCTCGCGGGCCATCTACGGCTGAACCGGCTGATCGTGCTGTTCGACGACAACCGGATCTCGATCGATGGGGCGACGTCGCTGTCCTGTTCGGACCATCAGCTCGCGCGCTTCAGGGCCTCCGGCTGGTCGGCCTGTCGGATCGACGGCCATGATCCGCAAGCGGTTGCGAGGGCGATCGATGAAGCCAGGAAGAGCGACCTGCCGTCACTGATCGCCTGCCAGACCGTGATCGGCTTCGGCGCGCCGAATCGGCAAGGCAGCGAGAAGGTTCATGGTGCACCGCTCGGATCGGAGGAGGTCGCCAAAACGCGGGCGGCGCTTGATTGGCGCTACCAGCCATTTGAAATTCCGCCAGCCGTGCTTGCGGAATGGCGCGAGATCGGCGCGCGCGGCCGTGCGGCGCGGCGTGCCTGGATCGAGCGTTCACGGCGCGCCTGCAACGGCGGCGGCAGGTCGCCGTTCCACGATGCGCTGAACAAGAAGTTGCCTGGCGTCTATACCGAGGCGATGGCGAAGCTGAAGGAGCGTTTCGAGCTCGAACGTCCGAAGCTTGCGACACGGCAGGCATCGCAACACGTGATCGATGCGATCGCCGAGGTGCTGCCCAACCTGCTCGGCGGCTCGGCCGACCTGACGCACTCCAATCTCACGCTAGCGAAATCGCAAGTGCCGGTTCGCTCGGGCTGGCTGCACGGCAGCTATATCCACTATGGCGTCCGCGAGCATGCGATGGCGGCGGCGATGAATGGCATCGCGCTGCACGGCGGCTTCGTCCCCTATGGCGGAACATTCCTCGCGTTCGCCGACTACAGCCGCCCCGCGATCCGGCTCGCGGCGCTGATGGGCATCCGCGTCATTCACGTCATGACCCATGATTCGATCGGGCTGGGCGAGGATGGCCCGACCCACCAGCCGGTCGAGCATCTCGCCGCGCTCCGTGCGATTCCCAATCTGCTGGTGTTCCGTCCTGCCGATCCAATCGAGACCGCGGAAGCCTGGGATTGCGCGCTGCAAGCCGAGACCTCGCCGTCGATCCTGTGCCTGTCGCGGCAGGCGCTACCCGCCTTCCGCGACGTGACCGATACCAACTACGTCGCGCTCGGTGCCTATGTGGCGATCGAGCCGGACGGAGGCCGTGACGTCACGCTGATTGCAACCGGCTCGGAAGTATCGATCGCGCTCGAGGCGGCGAAGCTGCTTGGAAGCGAGAACATCCGCGCCGCCGTCGTTTCCGCGCCGTGCTTCGATTTGTTCCGGAAGCAGCCGCGCGACTATCAGGCCAAGGTGCTGGGCGATGCGCCGTGCGTCGGCATCGAGGCTGCCGTCGAAGGCGATTGGGCGCGCTGGCTCGGCGACGACGGCGAGTTCGTCGGCATGAACGGTTTCGGCGCCTCCGCACCGGCCGACGTGCTCTACCGCGAGTTCGGCATCACGCCGGCCGCCGTCGCTGCCGCGGCCAGACGCGTGATCCAGAGGGCAAACGAAAGGAAATAAGCATGGCGCGGATAACCCTGAGGCAATTATTGGATCATGCCGCCGAACGCGGCTACGGCGTGCCGGCCTTCAACATCAACAATATGGAGCAGGGGCTCGCGATCATGGAGGCCGCATCCGCCTGCGATGCGCCCGTCATCATCCAGGCCTCGCGCGGCGCGCGCGCCTATACGGGCGACGTCATGCTGTCGAAGATGATCGATGCGCTCGAGGAGATGTATCCGGACGTACCGCTCTGTCTGCATCTCGATCATGGCAACGAGGAATCCACCTGCACCACCGCGATCCGCTACGGCTTCACCTCGGTCATGATGGACGGCTCGCTGAAGGCCGATGGCAAGACCGCAGCCGATTACGACTACAATGTCGGTATCACCCGACGCGTCGTCGAGATCGCGCACTGGGTTGGCGCCTCAGTCGAGGGTGAGCTCGGCGTGCTCGGCTCGCTTGAGCATGGCGGCGGCGAGCAGGAAGACGGCCACGGCGTCGAAGGCAAGCTCAGCCATGACCAGCTCCTGACCGATCCCGACCAGGCGGTCGATTTCGTCCGCGCCACCAAGGTGGATGCGCTCGCGATCGCGATGGGCACTTCGCATGGCGCCTACAAGTTCACGCGGCGGCCCGATGGCGACATCCTCGCGATGCGCGTGGTGGAGGAGATCCATCAGCGGCTGCCGAATACACATCTGGTGATGCACGGCTCGTCCTCGGTGCCGCAGCCATTGCAGGACATGTTCAACCAGTTCGGCGGCGAGATGCCGCAGACCTGGGGCGTTCCGGTCGAGGAGATCGTCCGCGGCATCAAGCACGGCGTGCGCAAGGTCAATATCGATACCGACTGTCGCCTTGCGATGGCCGCCGCCTTCCGCAAGGTCGCGACCCAATCGAGAAGCGAATTCGATCCGCGCAAATTCTTGAAGCCCGCGATGGAGGCCTTGCGCGATCTTTGCCGTGACCGCTTCGAGCAGTTCGGCACCGCAGGCAATGCCGGAAAGATCAAGGTGATTTCGCTGTCCGAGATGGCGAGGCGCTACCGCGCCGGCGCGCTCGATCCGCAAATTGGGGCGATGACCGAAGCAGCGTGAGGGGCACGCCAGAACAATTTCAGGAGGACCATATGAACATGCAGTCGATGACCCTGCGCGGCAAGGATCGCTACAAATCCGGCGTGATGGAATACAAGCGCATGGGCTATTGGGAGCCCGATTATGTACCCAAGGACACCGACGTCATCGCGCTGTTCCGCGTCACCCCGCAGGACGGCGTCGATCCGACCGAAGCCTGCGCGGCGGTGGCCGGCGAATCCTCGACCGCGACCTGGACCGTGGTGTGGACCGATCGCCTGACGGCGGCGGAAAAATATCGCGCGAAGTGCTACCGCGTCGATCCGGTGCCGAGTTCGCCCGGCAGCTATTTCGCCTACATCGCCTACGATCTCGACCTGTTCGAGGCAGGCTCGATCGCGAATCTCACCGCATCGATCATCGGCAACGTCTTCGGCTTCAAGCCACTGAAGGCGCTGCGGCTCGAGGACATGCGGCTCCCCGTTGCCTATGTGAAGACGTTCCAGGGGCCGGCGACCGGCATCGTGGTCGAGCGCGAGCGGCTCGACAAGTTCGGGCGTCCCCTGCTCGGCGCCACCGTGAAGCCGAAGCTCGGCCTCTCCGGCCGCAATTATGGCCGCGTCGTCTATGAGGCGCTGAAGGGTGGCCTCGATTTCACCAAGGACGACGAGAACATCAACTCGCAGCCCTTCATGCATTGGCGCGAGCGCTTCCTCTACTGCATGGAGGCGGTGAACCGGGCGCAGGCCGCGACCGGCGAGATCAAGGGTACCTATCTCAACGTCACCGCGGCGACGATGGAGGACATGTACGAACGCGCCGATTTCGCTCGCGAGCTCGGCTCCGTCGTCATCATGATCGATCTCGTGATCGGCTACACCGCGATCCAGTCGATGGCGAAATGGGCGCGCAAGAACGACATGATCCTGCATCTGCACCGCGCCGGCCACTCCACCTACACCCGGCAACGGTCGCATGGCGTCTCGTTCCGTGTGATTGCAAAATGGATGCGGCTCGCGGGCGTGGATCACATTCACGCCGGTACTGTCGTCGGCAAGCTCGAGGGCGATCCGAACACGACGCGCGGCTACTACGACATCTGCCGCGAGGACTTCAATCCGATGCAGCTCGAGCACGGCGTGTTCTTCGACCAGAATTGGGCCAGCCTCAACAAGCTGATGCCGGTGGCCTCGGGCGGCATCCATGCCGGCCAGATGCATCAGTTGCTCGACCTCTTGGGCGAGGACGTCGTGCTGCAGTTCGGTGGCGGCACCATTGGTCACCCGCAGGGCATCCAGGCGGGCGCCACCGCCAACCGCGTCGCGCTGGAAGCCATGATCCTCGCCCGCAACGAGGGGCGCGACTACGTCCATGAGGGGCCGGAGATCCTGGCCAAGACTGCGCAGAGCTGCACGCCGCTGCGCGAGGCGCTCGAGGTCTGGAAGGACGTCACCTTCAACTACGAATCGACCGATGCTCCGGATTTCGTTCCGACACCGAGCGTCGCGGTTTGAAAGGAGCTTGATCATGCGCATAACCCAGGGCTGCTTCTCCTTCCTGCCCGATCTCACCGACGAACAGATCACCGCGCAGGTCCAGTATTGTCTGGACAAGGGCTGGGCGGTGAACATCGAGTTCACCGACGATCCGCATCCCCGCAACACCTATTGGGAGATGTGGGGCCTGCCGATGTTCGATTTGCCCGACGCTGCTGGCATCATGCGGGAGCTCGCCGAATGCCGGCGTGTCTATGGCGACCGGTACATCCGGATCTCCGGTTTCGATTCGAGCCACGGATGGGAGTCCGTTCGCATCTCCTTCATCGTCAACCGGCCCAAGGACGAGCCAGGCTTCCGGCTCGACCGGCAGGAAGCCGTTGGCCGCAACCTTCGTTACTCGACACACGCTTACGCGGCGGAACGCCCGGAGGGCGAGCGTTACGCTGACCGTTAACCGCGTCCGGTTCAAAGCCAGGCGGGTGGCTCCCTCGGCCGACCTGGTCCGGATGCACTTCTCCGTCGTCGTTAGGTTGCGGCGACGGAGCTTTTCGACACGAGAGCAGGATGACGCAACCACAGCCACAGACTGACGACGCCCCGCTGGAGGCCGTCGATCTCCGGCGCGAATTCGCCGACCTCGGCATCGGCGCCGTGCTCGACCAGCTCGATTCCGAGCTGATCGGCCTGGCGCCCGTGAAGACGCGCATCCGCGAGATCGCAGCGCTGCTGCTGGTCGAGCGTATCAGGCAGAAGATGGCGCTCGCCACCACCTTTCCGACCCTGCACATGTCCTTCACCGGCAATCCCGGCACCGGCAAGACCACGGTGGCGTTGCGCATGGCCAGCATCCTGCACCGGCTCGGCTTCGTGCGCCGCGGCCATGTCATCAGCGTCACCCGCGACGATCTGGTCGGGCAATATATCGGCCACACTGCGCCGAAGACCAAGGAGATCCTGAAGAAGGCGATGGGCGGCGTGCTGTTCATCGACGAGGCTTATTATCTTTATCGCCCCGACAATGAGCGCGACTATGGCCAGGAGGCGATCGAGATTCTCCTGCAGATCATGGAGCAGCAGCGCGAGGATCTGGTCGTGATCCTCGCCGGCTATGGCGACCGCATGGAAAAATTCTTCCAGAGCAATCCGGGTTTTCGTTCCCGCATCGCCCATCACATCGACTTCCCCGATTATTCGGACGCCGAGCTGCTCGCGATCGCCGAATTGATGCTGCAGCAGCAGAACTATCGTCTTTCATCGGCGGCGCGTGATGCCTTCATCCGCTACATCGCCGTGCGCAAGACCCAGCCGCTATTCTCCAACGCGCGTTCGATCCGCAATGCTCTGGATCGCATCCGGCTCCGCCAGGCCAACCGCATCGTCTCCCGGCTCGACCGGGTGCTCACGACCGACGATGTGATGTCGATCGAGGCCGGTGATGTGCTGGCAAGCCGGGTATTTTCGAAAGGCGCGACGGACCAGGAGACATGAGCGAGACGCTGACAGCCGTGCGGACGGCGGCCTTCGAGGACCTCATCGCCCGCGCCCACGCACTGATCTTTGACGTCGACGGCACAATGGCCGAGACGGAGGAGGTACACCGCCGCGCCTTCAACGACGCGTTCTCGCGCGCAGGCCTCAACTGGTACTGGGACCAGGCGACCTACGGAGGGTTGCTGCGTGTCGCCGGAGGCAAGGAGCGGATCCGCGCGTTTGCCATGTGCAAGCGAACCATGCCGCTGCTATCGAATCGCGAGATCGCAGAGCTGCACGGGATCAAGACCGCGCGTTATGCCGAGCTGATCGCAACGGGCGGCTGCCCGCTGCGGCCCGGCGTGGAGGCCTTGCTCCGAAAGGCACGACGGCGCAGCCAACGGCTGGCGATCGCGACAACGACCTCGCATGCCAATATCGATGCGCTATTGTCGGTCGCGCTGGGCGAGGATTGGGCTGAATGGTTCGAGGCGATCGTCGCGGGCGACGATGTGCCGGAGAAGAAGCCGGCGCCCGACGTCTATCTCATGATGCTGGCGCGCCTTTCGCTCCCCGCTTCGCGCTGCATCGCCATCGAGGACTCGCGCAACGGATTGCTCGCGGCCTCGCGCGCCGGCATTCCCGTGTTGTTCACCCGCAGCGCCTACTTCCGCAACGATGATTGCTCGGAGGCGCTGCTCGCCGTCGATGAACTGACGGAGATCGCCGGCTGACGGCGCCGCGTTGGAGTGCTGTAGCCCGGGTGGAGCGCCAGCGTAACCCGGGGCCGCTCGCAAACCTTGACGCTGATGTCCCGGGTTACGCGTTCGCTCCACCCGGGCTACGTCCGGCTCGACGCGGTGGCGTGACCGGCGGACCCTACGGAATGATACGTTCATCCCGCAGACGGGCGAAGAGATCGAAGAAGCTGTCGTCGGTTGCCTGGTATTCCAGGAAGCCGAGCTTGCGGCTTTTGCTCATATCGGTGACGACCTCGATCGGGCGGCCGAGGTCGGCGTCGGTGTGCCAGGCCGAAGCGAGCACGCCGAGATCGTGCTCGGCCAGCCGATATTTCCGCGCGATGTCGGACCAGATCGGGCCCGCATCGGCCAATTGCCGCTCCAGCGGAATCCCTTCGCCCGGAAATGGCGCTGGCTTTAGGTTGAACCAGTCGGCCAGCCGTTGCCACATCCAGCTCCAGCGAAACACGTCGCCATTGACGACATTGAACGCCTGATTGCGGGCGGCCGGCGTCGTCGCCGCCCATTCCAGATGGCGAGCGAGCAGCCGCGCATCCGTCATATCGGTGAGACCGTTCCACTGCGTCGCGGAGCCGGGAAACAGGAACGGACGGCCGGTCTCGCGGCAGACGGTGGCGTAGACCGCGAGCGTCACGCCCATGTTCATCGCGTTGCCCACGGCATAGCCGATGATGGTGTGCGGCCGATGGATGCTCCAGCCAAAGCCGTCGCGCTTGGCCGCGGCGAACACTTCGTCTTCCTGGGCATAGTAGAAATTCTCGATATTGAGCCGCGGCTGGTCTTCCCGAAACGGCGTGGCGGGCAGGCTGCCTTTGCCGTAATTTTCGAACGGACCAAGATAGTGCTTGAGCCCTGTCACGAGCGCGACATGCCCGACCGAGCCTGCAGGCGACAACGCGTCGAGCAGGTTGCGCACCATTGCGGAGTTGACCCTGATATTCTCGGCCTCGGTGTTCTGCCGCAACCACGTGCTGATGAACACGTCCGTCGGTCTCAACCCCTGCAGCGCCTTGCGAACCGATGCGGGGTCCATCAGGTCCGCCGCCACCGGCTGCACGCCGTCGATATTGGCCGGCGGCCGACGTGCCACTCCGTAAACCTGCCAGCCCTTCCGACGAAGGTGCCGGACCAGATTATTGCCGACAATACCGCTTGCACCGACGACCAGCGCTGAACCCGCCATGTTCCAACCTCCAGGGATGTCGGTGAGGAGATAGGATTGGTCGACGCATCAACCAGGGCCGCTGTGCCGGGAATAACTCCTTCGTGAGTGCCGCAGCCCCGGGTGGAGCGCCAGCGTAAGCCCCGAGGCCCGCCACGTCGTCATTGCGAGCGAAGCGAAGCAATCCACGCCGCCGCAGGCTGAGAGATGGATTGCTTCGCTCCGCTCGCAATGACGGGGGACCTGGGTTAGCCTAATCCATCACCGCCGCATGGTCCGATGATGCCTGCGACTGCGACCGCAGCGCGGCCTTGGTCGAGCCGATCATGATCGCAAGCGGGATCGAGGCCAGGATGAACACCATCACGAGCTGGTAGTCGTGGGCGAACGCGATGATCTGCGCTTGCACCGCGACGATCTTATCCGCCATCGCGCGGCCGGTGTCGGTGTTCAAATTGATCATGCCACTGACATTGGGCATCTGCAGTGCGTGGTTGAACGGGTTGATGTGCTCGGACAGCGTCGCATAGATGCGCCGGGAGCCTTCCGTGAGCTGCGCGATCACGATAGAGATGCCGATCGAACTCGCGACGTTGCGCAGCAGCGTCAGCATCGAGGTGCCGTCCGTGCGCAGGTGATTGGGCAGGGTCAAGAACGCAACGGTCGAGAGCGGCACGAACACCAGTCCGAAGCCGAAACCCTGGACGATGCTC
Source organism: Bradyrhizobium sp. Arg237L (assembly GCF_029990105.1). NCBI lineage: Bacteria > Pseudomonadati > Pseudomonadota > Alphaproteobacteria > Hyphomicrobiales > Nitrobacteraceae > Bradyrhizobium > Bradyrhizobium sp. Arg237L. The sequence continues at coordinate 105,403 of NZ_JAQMIL010000023.1, forward strand.
ACGACCACGATCTCGGTCGCGCTGGTCTGGTCGGTCCAGCCCGTCATCACGAACAGCGACGCCGCCGTCAGCGCGAGGCCGGAGATGATCAGCGTGCGCGCCTCGATGAACCGCATCATGCGCCCCACCAGCATCATCGCAACAAAGGTGCCGCAGCCGCGGCTCGCCAACAGCACGCCGGCGGTGATGATGGGATAGCCGATCACGTTCTGCAAGTAAGGCGAGGACAGCGCCATGGTCGAGTAGAGCACGAGCCCCATCACGGTCATGAACACGCAGCCGCCGACGAAATTCTTGTCCTTGAACAGCTCGAATTGGATGAAGGGTTTTGTCGTCGTGAACGAATGGGCGAAGAAGTAATAGAAGCCGATGCCGGAGATGATGAATTCGGCTATGATCTCGTTGGATTCGAGCCAGCCGAGCTGCTCGCCGCGGTCGAGCGCGAGCTGCAGCGAGCCGATCGCGAGCGCGAGCGCGCCGAAGCCGAACCAGTCGAAGCGCAGGTTCAAATTCTGCTTGGTCTCGTCCATGAAGACGATGAGGCCGAGCACGGTGATGGCGCCGAACGGCAGGTTGACGAAGAACACCCAGTGCCAGGAATAGGTCTCGGTCAGCCAGGCACCGAGCGACGGGCCCATGATCGGGCCCATCATCACGCCCATGCCCCAGATCGACATCGCCTTGGCGCGCTCATGCAGTGCGTAGGAGTCGAGCATCACGGCCTGCGACAGCGGCACCAGCGCTGCGCCGAACACGCCCTGCAGCAGGCGGAACAGCACCATCTGGGTGATGTCCTGCGCCAGGCCGCACAGCACGGAGGCAACGGTGAAGCCCGCGGAGCAGATGATGAAGATGCGCTTGCGCCCGAACCGGTTGGCGATCCAGCCGACCGGCGCGGTCATGATCGCCGCCGCCACGATGTAGGACGTCAGCACCCAGTTGATCTGGTCCTGAGACGCCGACAGCGTGCCCTGCATATAGGGCAGCGCGACATTGGCGATGGTGGTGTCCAGCGCCTGCATGACGGTCGCCGTCATGGCGCAGACCGTCACCATGTTCCGGCGCATGCCGGGCACCATGCTGGGCGAGGGGGCCGCCGTCGACATTGCTGAGATCAGTCCTGTTCGTGGGTCGCTGCGGCCGAGGACAGGCCGAGCAGGCCGGACAGCGAGCGGCGATGGTTGGTGTCGATGGTCGCGTAGACGCTCATGCCCGCCTTCAGCTTGCGCACCATCCTGTCGTTCTGGTCGAAATAGATCCTGACTGGCACGCGCTGCACGACCTTCACGAAATTGCCGGTCGCGTTCTGCGGCGGCAGGATCGCGAACTGCGCGCCAGTGCCGGGCGAGAGCGAGCCGACCGTGCCCTTGAACGTGTGGTTCGGGAAGGCGTCGACCTCGAGGTCGACCGGCTGGCCGACCGCGACATAGGTGAAGTCGGATTCCTTCGGGTTGGCGTCGACCCAGGGGTTCGCCACGTCGATGATGGAGAACACCGGCGTGCCGGCGGCGATGAAGCGGCCGAGCTGGATCTGCTCGACCTGGGTGGCGGTGCCCGCCATCGGCGCGCGCATCACGGTGTGGTCCAGGTTGCGCTGGGCATCATCGAGCTTGGCCTTGGCCTGCGCATAAGGCGGGAATTGCTCCAGCGGCAGATCGGGATTGCCGAGCAGTTGCGCCTTGGAACTGGAGATCTGCTGCTTGATGAACTCAGCCTGCGCGCTCGCGGTCACCAGCGACGTCGCGGCATTGTCGAGGTCGAGCTGCGAACCGAAATTGCTCTTCACCAGCGACTGCTTGCGGTCGACGTCACGCTGTTTGAGGTCGACCCCGCGTTGCGCCAGGTCGAGCATCTGGCCATAGATTCTGATATTGGCGACCAGGTTGTCGTAGGTCGTGCGTGCCTGGTCGAGCGCGCCCTTGGCCTGGTCCACCGCAAGGCGGAACGGCACCGGGTCGATCTCGAACAGCACGTCGCCTTCCTTGACCTGCTGGCCTTCCTTGACCACGACCTTCTCGATCTTTCCGGAGATGTCGGGCGTGATCAGCACCTTCTGCGCGCCGACATAGGCGTCGTCGGTCGACACGTAGCGGCCGCCGTTAAGATAGAAGACGACGCCGCCGACCAGCACCACCAGCGGCAACACGACCAGGAGGAGGAATCGGCGATAGCGCCGCAAGCCCGCCATCAGGCCGCGCGGCTGATCGGTCTTCGCTGGAGCCGAGGCCGGATTGTCCCTCTGCTCGGGCGCGAGTTTCAGGACGGGATCAGCCATAGCGCTGCTCCTTTCTGGAGGGTTCGCCGGCCGGGGTTTGGATGGCATTGCGGACGTTTTCCTTGATTGATTCGAGTTGGGCGAGCAGGCGGTGGGCATCGGCGGGATTGATGCCTTCCAGCGCGGTCGCAGTGAGTTCGGAGCGAAGGCCGGCGAGCTTGGCGAGCAGCGGGCGCGCCGCCTTGCGCAGATAGAGGCGGTTGACGCGACGGTCGTTCTCGTCGCCGCGGCGCTCGATCCAGCCATTGTCGCAGAGCTTGTCGATCAGCCGCGTCAGCGTGATCGGTTGCATCTCGAGCAGCTCGGCAAGCTCGGTCTGCTTCATTCCCTCGCTGCGCTCGACCTTGGTCAGCACCGCCCATTGCGCGCGGGTGATTCCGTAGCGCGCGGCCTCCTTGTCCGCGTAGACGCGGATCAGGCGAAACAATTCACCGAGCGTGAACATGAAGTTCGCGTCGACGGACCCCGGCATAATTACCCTCCATAAGCTTTGGCTATAATAAGCTAGCTTATGATTTCCGCACGCTAGGTTAACGGAAGGCAGCTCCGCTTCCAGAACATGGCTGGGAACGCGCGAGCCCCGGGGCTTTGGGATCGCCCGTCAGGCTGCTAAAATGGTGCATATGACGTTGGCAAAACCCACATTTCCCGCACCTGACCACGATCACGGCCGCTGCACTGCGGAGGGGATCGCGCATGCCGAGGAGGTCTGCGCGCGGCGGGCGCAGAAGTTCACGCCGATCCGCCGTCAGGTGCTCGGGGCGCTATTGTCCAGCCACCGGCCGCTCGGCGCCTATGAGGTGATCGACGAGCTCGCCAAGTCGATGCCGCGCCCGGCGCCGATCACCGTCTACCGCGCGCTCGACTTCCTGATGGAAAACGGCCTCGTCCACCGCATCGAAAGCCGGAACGCGTTTCTGGCCTGCGCCCATGATCACGACGAGACTTCGATGGTGGCGTTCCTGATCTGCGATCGCTGCGGCGCGGTCGGCGAAATCCCGGCGGCGCCGGTGGCACAGAGCCTGAAGGCCGCGGCGCGCGCGGCGGGCTTTGCGCCGAAGCTGTCGGTGGTCGAGATCGCCGGCACTTGCGCGCATTGCCAGAAGTAATCTAGGAAAATCGAATTCCCGTCATTGCGAGCGGAGCGAAGCAATCCACGCCTCCACGAGCGGTGAAATGGATTGCTTCGCTCCGCTCGCAATGACGATCTCTTCTGCACGAAATCCGGAAGTCCCTGTTCCGGCGATCAGGCTGACAAAGATAACACGGCGCCAAGCCGGAAACTGAGGCAACATGTCAACGCAAACCATCTCCAGCGTCGCCGCTACCGGGCGCGCGCTCACCCCGGGTGCGGTCGCGATCATGCTGATGCTGTGCGTGAGCTGGGGATTCAACCAGATCGCGATCAAGCTCGTGATATCAGACATTCCGCCGATGCTGCAGGCGATGATCCGCTCCGCCGGCGCGTTGCCGGTGATGCTGATCGTGGGCTGGCTGCGCGGCGTCAAGTTCTTCGAGCGCGACGGCACGCTTCTGGCCGGCCTGGCCGCGGGCTTGATGTTCGGCATCGAGTTCGTGCTGATCTTCAGCGGCCTGATGTTCACTTCAGCCTCGCGCGCGTCGGTCTTCCTTTATACGGCACCGTTCTTCGTCGCGCTCGGCTCCTATCAGTTCCTCGGCGAGCGGCTCTCCGCTTTGCAGTGGAGCGGGCTCGCCTTGAGTTTTGCCGGCGTCGCGCTCGCGATCGGCGTGCCGCAGCCTGATGTCGACGCCAAAATATTGCTTGGCGACCTGATGGTGGTCGGCGGCGGCGCACTATGGGCGGCCACGACGCTGGTCGCCAAGGGAACGGCGCTGCGCAAGGCCGCGCCGGAAAAGGCGCTCGGCTACCAGGTCGCCCTGTCGATTCCGATCCTGGGTATCGCCTCGTGGCTTGCGGGCGAAACCGTCACCCATTTTCCGAGCCCGCTGTCGCTTGCCTTGATGACGTACCAGGCGATCTGGGTGGTCGGCTGCACCTTTGTGATCTGGTTTGCGATGGTGAAGATGTATTCCGCCAGCAAACTGTCGGCCTTCACCTTCATCACGCCGCTGTTCGGCGTCGTCGCTGCCTACATCATCATGCACGACACGCTGACGCCCGTTTTCGGCGTCGCGGCGCTCTTGGTGATCGTCGGCCTCTATCTCGTCAACAAGCCCGATCCGAAAGTGACGCCGGATCCCAACGTGCCGGCGTGAACCATCACTGTCATTCCGGGGCGCGACGAAGTCGCGAGCCCGGAATCCATCGGGCCGCACGCGCGAGTGGATAAATGGATTCCGGGCTCGATGCTTCGCATCGCCCCGGAATGACAGGTGCGTGTTGTGGTAGACTTTCCGCGTCATTGCGAGCACAGCGAAGCAATTCATGCTTCCGCAGGCGGCGCCATGGATTGCTTCGCTTCGCTCGCAATGACGCGGAGAGAACTTGCGCTTCGCGCCTATCCCCTCTCGATCGGCAGCGTCTCGTCCTTGGCCCATTCGCCCATCGACGCATCATAGAGGGTGAGGTTGTCGTAGCCGAGCCGATGGAGTTGGAACAAATCGACCGTGGCGGAAATGCCGCCGCCGCAATAGGCGATCACGCGCTTGTCCTTGCTGATGCCTTGGCTCGCGAATCTTGCTGCGGCCTCCGCCGGCGCAACGAACGTTTTCGTTGCCGGATCGAGCAACGTCGCCGCCGGCACATTGACGCTCCCGGGAATACGGCCTGGCCGGCCGTAGCGGCTGGGCTCAAGGCCTGCGTGGAATTGCGGACCCAGCGCATTGACGGTGACGGTGCCCTGGTCGCCGCGCGTGGCGAGCACGTCGTTCTTGCTGACGAAGAAACCCGTTCGCGGTTTGGCTGCAAACGTCGCCGGCGGATAGCCCTTGGCGGGGCCAGTCTCGAGCGGGCGGCCTTCCGCCTTCCACTTGTCCAGGCCGCCGTCGAGCACGGAGGCTCCGTCGAAGCCCAGCGATTTCAGCATCCACCAGAAGCGCGTCGCCCACATCGGGGTGCCGATCGAATACAGCACCACCCGGCTGTCGGGACCGATCCCGTGGTGGCCGAATGCGGCTTCGAGCTGCCCGACGTGGGGCATCATGAACCGCAGTTCCGTGTTCGGATCGGAGAATTCGCCCTGCAGATCGAGAAAATCGGCGCCCGCGACATGGCCGACCTCAAAGGTCGCTTTCCCTGGCACCGCAATATAGGGCACGCCGCTGCCTTCGGGCGCAGGCTCCAGATAGGTCGTACAATCGAACAGGCGAAGATCCGGCTGATGCAGGATATCGGCAAGTTCCGCCGTGGTGATAAGCCCATCCCTCGTTGCCATCTGCACCTCCCGCAGGTTGTGTTTACTTTAAGCTATGGCGCGCAGCGGGGGATGAAAAGCCGTCCTCGCGTGTTCGCGGGCCCTTTAATCCCCCGAATCCTCCCCCGATATACCGGTCAGCCGTCGGACGGCCGCCGGTTTTGCGTCCGATCCCCGCTTCAGGCGCAACTCGTTGAATCTCCGTTAGAAAATATGTGATCCAATAAAGCGCCAGCCCGCCTTCGTGCCCCCTTGGTGAATGTCACCAAAACCTGATATTCGAGACGCCATGAACAAGCCCGAACTATTGAGCGATGTCGCCGGCCCAGCGCCCCGGCATCAGACAACCCAGGTCATGGTCGGCCATGTCGCCGTCGGCGGGGGCGCCCCGATCGTCGTGCAGTCGATGACCAACACCGACACCGCGGATGTTGATGGCACCATCGCCCAGGTCGCAGTACTTTCGCGCGCCGGCTCGGAAATGGTCCGCATCACCGTCGACCGTGAGGAAGCCGCCGCCGCCGTCCCGCATATCCGCGATGGCCTGCGCAAGCGCGGCATCGACACGCCCCTGATCGGAGACTTCCACTATATCGGCCACAAGCTGCTCGCCGAATATCCGGCCTGCGCCGAGGCGCTCGACAAGTACCGCATCAATCCCGGCAATGTCGGCTTCAAGAACAAGCGCGATTCGCAGTTCGCCGACATCATCGAGATCGCCAACAAGAACAACAAGCCGGTCCGTATCGGCGCGAACTGGGGTTCGCTCGACCAGGAACTCCTGACCAAGCTGATGGACGAGAACACGGCCTCGCCGAACCCGCGCGATGCCCGCGCGGTGACGCGCGAAGCCATGGTGCAGTCGGCGTTGCTGTCGGCGGCCCGCGCGCAAGAGCTCGGCATGCCCAAGAACCGCATCATCCTGTCGGCCAAGGTCTCGGCCGTGCAGGATCTGATCGCGGTCTATCAGGATCTGGCGCGCCGCTCGGATTACGCGATCCATCTCGGCCTCACCGAAGCCGGCATGGGATCGAAAGGCATCGTCGCCTCCTCGGCAGCCCTCGGCATCCTCTTGCAGGACGGCATCGGCGACACCATCCGCATCTCATTGACGCCTGAGCCCGGCGGCGACCGCACGCTGGAAGTCCAGGTCGCGCAGGAACTCTTGCAGACCATGGGTTTCCGCACCTTCGTGCCGCTGGTCGCGGCCTGCCCGGGTTGCGGCCGCACCACCTCGACCACGTTCCAGGAGCTGGCGCGCTCGATCCAGGATTTCATCCGCGACGAGATGCCGGCCTGGAAGACGAAGTATCCCGGCGTCGAGCAGCTCAACGTCGCTGTCATGGGCTGCATCGTCAACGGCCCCGGCGAATCCAAGCACGCCAATATCGGCATCTCGCTGCCGGGCACCGGCGAAGCGCCGGCCGCGCCGGTGTTCGTCGACGGCAAGAAGTTCCGCACCCTGCGCGGCCCAGCGATCGCCGCCGACTTCAAGGCGCTGGTGATCGACTACATCGACCAGCGCTACGGCCAGGGCAGCAGTGTGCCCGCGAGCACCGTCACCGCGGCGGAGTAACATCGTAGCCCGGGTGGAAGCGAAACCCGGGACTGCTCCTTGGAGTGCCCCCCAAAAGTGAGACACGGGAAATTAGGGACAGTTCTCTAACGGAGAACGTATGCCCAACAAATCTCCCCGTGTTTTCAGCCGAGAGTTCAAGCTCGAAGCGGTCCGCCGCATTCTGGCGGGCGAGCGAATCAAGGCGCTTTCAGAAGAGCTGAAGGTGCTGCGCAAGGATCTCTATGCATGGCGCGATCTATTTCGCGCCGGCGGGGCGGAGGCGCTGCGGCCGTTGGGGCGTCCGCGCAAGAGCGATGCGGTTGCACCGAGCGTGAGGGCGCGGGCGCGTGATGTTGCGGCGGCCGACCGTGGCGCGCCCGAGCGCATTGC